>JAOAPT010000484.1 GCA_025463045.1 Candidatus Solibacter sp. | reverse complement strand
CCGTGGCTTTCACGTGATAGATGCCTGGAGCCAGGCCGGGAAGGCTGTATACCCCCGAGCTATTGGTCAGCGTTGATCGTGCAACATTGGTTTCGATATTGGTCGCGGTGACTGCCGCGTTGGGCGCGTTGGCGCCGCTTGTGTCCTTCACTTCTCCGGTGATTTCGCCGACCGTTTGGCCCGCCATCGGCGTCAGCGATACGCACAGCAAAGCAAGAATCGATAGAAACGTTCGCATATTCCCCCCGTTTCCGAAAATGGCCTGAACACAGGTATATCCCTCTGGGCGGAGCAACTCGCCAGCAGCCACTGGACGTAAACTTATCACGCAAAAAAAGCGAAAGCGCCTATCCGCGGATAGGGGGTACCGAAATCCGTTCAGCCGATCGGGAACATGAGTGCAGGTCGAGCGGAGCATGAAATTGCGGAAGCAGCGAGAGGCAGTCGCGCCGTCGCGGTGGTTCCTTTTCCCGGGCTGCTGGCAACTTCCAAGGTGCCCCGGATCTGCTCCATTCGCTCTCGCATGTCCAGGATTCCGAAGTATCCTTCGGCGGCCAGGCAGCCCGACGCCGGTTCGAATCCGCATCCGTTATCGCCAATCTCCACGCATAAAGGAACTCAAGACTGTGGTCGCCGAGCGCGTGATCGACGTCGAGATTCGCAAGCAGCCAGCTCGCGTCGCGGGATTACAGCGAAATTTGGTTCGGATGTTCGCATTGATCGATCCCCGTGCAGCGAACACGAGGGCGACGCCGCCTCCACTGGAATGCTGGTGAAGGATTACCGGGGTAAGGACGACAACCAGGTGCTGTGGAAGTTCGACGCGGCCCTGAAGGCCAGGATCAACCTTGGCAGAGACCGCTTGGCGGCTGAAAAGAAGGCGACGCTAGCGTGGCGAGGTGTGGCGATAGACGACGCAGTGTATTGCTCTGCTTGGGAACTCGCATTCCGGCGGATTGCCCAGACGCGATGTCGACCGTTCGACCGCCATGCCGCACCTCCCGGTGCCGGACGGCCTTTCTGCGCGGGCAAACGCCTGCCAACTGGTGGGCGTTACTTTCCGGTCTTCTTCGCAGGCGTACTAGTTGATGTGTTCACGCCGATATTTATCTGGTGAGAAACCATAGTGCCGTTCATCTTCATCGCGTGAACGACAACACGGCTGCCGGTCTTCACGTCGCTCAACTTCGCGGGCTCTTTTCCGTGGACGTACTCCGTTTTCGCATCGAGACGCACTTCGACGGTTGTGCCCTTCGTGGTTTTCACGCTCAAAGAGTTTTCGCCGACGCTGATAACGGTTCCCGTGATGTGCTCCATTCCCTCATGGGCTCGTGCCGTTGGGGCCAGGATGTTGCAGCCCGCCAGAATAACTGTGAGGGCGAAGCTCCAGGCGGCGATACTCTTAGTGATGGTGCGGAGGTTTTTTTTCATGACTGTCTTCTCCTTTTAGAAAGTTCTCTTCTTCCTTCTCTTCTTCGAATTCTGCGGGACTTTTAGGGTTGAGGTTCTCCATCTCCTTCTGTTCGGAGAAGGAGAGCTGCGGAAGGTGACGAATGAAGTGGACGAGTTTCCAAGAATCCTCCTCACCGTGACCTGAAGCCCAAGCCGGCATTCCGCTTAGCCGGATTCCGTTTTCGATTATGTAGAACAGCTCTCCATCGCTCATCTGTTGTGTGGCGCTCGAACGCATGTCCGGTGCTGGCGGGTAGAGGTTTCGGCCGAGTTGCGTGTCGCCGCTCCCCGTTGTTTGCGTGGCAGGAGGCGCAGTGATCGGCCCAGTGCGCCCGAGCATCCCCGAGTACCTCATCGTTCTTTGGGATCGGATTAGTTCTGGCCTTAGCGTTTGCGGTATCGCGGCCGAGCGTGCTTTCCGGGCTATCCACTCTTCGAAGCTGGAGGGTTTCTCCCGAGCGCTGAAGCCTTTTGCGCTTCGAAGGAATATGAATCCGGCGATGCTCCCGCAGAGGAGCACCGGCGAGAACACCGAGTACAAACCAGGAAAGCTGTATCATCGCTCCTCCCTAATTCGAGGCTTCAGGCGAAACCGGAGGTAGAGGTTTGTTCCCCACGGGTGGTCGCCGTAGAACGGCTTGATAGCTGACGGAAATGCGTACGCCGTCACGTTTGCGCCGAGGCCGGCTTCGACCTTCTTGAACGTCCCGATATCGCGGGTGTAGCCGACTGTGTAGGCTTGCACGCGGAAGGTGCTCCCCACAGTGTGCTCCAGGCGGTGCTCAAGCGCCGGATCGTTTGCAAAATGCTCGTCATTGTCCACGAGTTCAATCCGACCGGTGAAAAAGTCCTTCTTTGTCAGGCTCATTGACCAGGCGTTACGGTCTGCTAGCGGCCGCGTGTAGTGGAGTGAGGCAGTGGTCCGAACGACGTCGCCGTCTGACTGGCGCTCGAAAGCCGGTGGGAATAATCACGTCCTGATCCTCCATCACGCCATTCGCAGTGCCCGGGTCTACCCAAGCCACCAGCGTGTGGATTCCGCTCTGCGAGAACGAGGCGTCGTTCGCAAACCTTCCGAACTGCGATTCGCCGAACCACGGCGGCATCTTCTTCTCCATCACCACGTCCTTGATGGCCTTCGCCCACTGCCGCGCCGGTTCACACGTAAGGAGCAGGAACGGAGCCGCTTCGCCGGGCCGGTGACAGGTCTGGCAGTTCCGTTGCAGGATCGGTGCGCCATCTCTGGTAGCGCCATCCCTGGTAAACGTCGGCTTGGAGCTAGTCTGCGCCGCACCAAGCGCGTGGCGGCCACCGCTCCTACCCACGGATAGGGGTTTTTGCGGTTTTTGAGTGGTAATCTCGGCAGACGGCCTCCGTCGTCAAAGCCGACCATGGCCCGCATGTCAGCTACGTCAACCAGTTGGTGTGGAAGTTCGACGCGGCCCTCGTCGCGACGAAGGGCAGTGGACCGAAAAACGGGATGTGAAAGCCTCCGACTCCCAGTTCACCGGCGTTGGCATCGAAAGCGAAGGTGTTAGGCGTGCCATACCGGGGTCAGCAACGCGTGGGGCGCCAAGTGCTCGCGAAACGCGCGGCGCCACAGAGGGCAATCGCGAGGCCCGCCACCGTGGGGAATGGAACAAGCCAAACCAAGGAATGCGGCTATCGTCAGAGTATGGATTGGCAAACCCACGGCGTCAAAATAGTTCCAGCCGGCGACCTGGACCCCAACACGCCTCAAACCTCGGGTATGACCCGGGCAGCCGCCATCAATCACGCTCGAACGGGTGCAAGCAAACTGTGGGCCGGCACGGTCGTAGTCCAGCCAAGCGGTAAGACCCGGTCCCCACCACCACGGAGAGCTGGAAACCGTCCTCTACGTCGTTCCCGGTCGCGTCCGCATGCGGTGGGGTGACCACCTTGAATTCAGCGGTGAGGCCGGGCCCGGTGATTTCATCTACGTTCCGCCGTACGTGCCGCACCAGGAGATTAACGCTTCGACCGGCGAGACCTGCGAGGCCGTCGTGGTGCGCAGCGGCCAGGACCCAATTGTGGTTAACCTCGACACGAGAGCCCCGAGCCCAGCAGAATGGAGCCCGGCGCGCCCCCATTCCACCCCATAGCGATGTGACCTTACCTCGGGGGCGCCACGGCATCAAGCGAATAACTGAAGCGGAGGGTCTGCCAAGTGGAGGGGCTGTTATCACCCGGTCGCGGCGTGGCTACTTCGTCACGGCGGCTGCGGGCTCCGGGTAGCGGGTAGTCTGGCGCGCAACCATCTGCCATCCATGAGAGCTCTTCACGAACACGTGGATCACGTGTAGATGGAGCAAGGTGACGGCGCCCTCCACGTTGTTCCGGAAATCAGCGTCCGCGGTGACCACTGCCGCGCTTCCGTACAAACGAGTCTTGATATCCTTGAAATCGATCGCCTCGA
>JAOAPT010000178.1 GCA_025463045.1 Candidatus Solibacter sp. | reverse complement strand
CCAGATCAATGACTCGATTTTCCGAAAACGGAAATCGTTGCAGCATGAGCAGGAAGTTCGTGCCGTGATTCGCGATGTTTCTGAGGATGAAACGTTGGGGCGTAGACGTTCTGTCCACATCGATAAGCTCATCAAAGAGGTAGTCATCTCTCCTTTCGCTCCGGCTTGGGTTGAGTCCATCGTGGGGGACCTGTTGCTACGCTATGCCGTCTCTATTCCGGCGAGGAGATCAGAGCTCCTTGACGAACCGTTCTTCTGAACGATGAATTCTGTTAATGCGGCAACCCACTTTGACGGATAGAATCGCCCATCTCGCCGAAGCGCACTCATTCCGCCGCTCCGGCCGAAATACGCGCGACTCGGAAAGAGCTCCGGAGCAAGCTTGCCTTGGATTACTCCCGATAAACGCCCTTGCGTTTCGGAATGCAACATGCGCGCACAAAAATTTCGGAAAGCTTCGCTGTCTACAGCGCGAAACTACTCACGAGTCCCGAAACACTTATCCCTCCCCCAAAATCCCATTCCCCTCAACTCCAAAAATATATTCGCCTCCTTTTCAACCATTTGCCATCCTACCCGCCCTTCAGCCCCCTGTCGCCGATATAACATCGCGACAGGTATGATGAACGTGACCACCCCAGTCCCCCCAGTCGCGCCGCCCTCCCTTCCCTTTCTCCCCGAAATCCGCCCCCGAAATATAGCGTATTACGAAACGAACCCCAGAAGTCATTGAAAACAATGAGACCCTCCACAGTTGGCACCACCCCGCAGAATGGGGTAAACTTCATCCCAATACCCACTCTTTCAGGGACGAGGAAACGCGCATGCTAAAGCTGCATCTTCTGCTGGCGATCGCTTTAATTTCAGGCCCGGCCACCGCCCAGCGGCGCGGCGGCGGGGGCCCACCCGCACCCGAAGGACTCGCCTTCCGCTTCATGGGACCTGCCGTCGGCAATCGCATCTCCGCCGCCGCCGGAATCCCGGGCGACCCCACCACCTATTACGTCGGAGCGGCCTCCGGCGGCGTCTGGAAGTCCACCAACAGCGGCGCGAACTGGGCGCCCATCTTCGATAACCAGACCTCCATGGCCATCGGCGCGCTCGCCGTCGCGCCCACCGATCCGAAGACCGTGTGGGCCGGCACCGGCGAAGCCTGGGCCATCCGCGATAGCGACATGCAGGGCGACGGCATCTACAAATCCACCGACGCCGGCGCCACCTGGAAGAACATGGGACTCGTCGAAGCCGGACGCATCGGGCGCATCATCGTCCACCCGACCGACGCCAACACCGTCTACGCCTGCGTCGCCGGGCGCCTCACCGGACCCCAGGAAGAGCGCGGCGTGTTCCGCACCAAAGACGGCGGCGCCACCTGGCAGCGCGTCCTCTTCGTCAACCCCAACACCGGTTGCTCCGGCCTCTCGCTCGATCCCGCAAACCCCAACTTCATGGTCGCCGGAACCTGGGAAGTCGTCATGCACACCTACGCGATGTTCTCCGGCGGACCGGGCAGCGGCGTCTTCACCTCCCACGACGGCGGCACCACCTGGACGCGCGTCGAAGGACACGGCATGCCGAAATCGCCCGTCGGCAAAATCGATGTCGCGATCGCCCCGAGCAACGCCAAGCGCGTCTACGCCCTCATCCAGACCGCCGACCAGGGCTCGCTCTGGCGCTCCGACGATGGCGGCGAAAATTGGGCCGTCGTCAACTGGCAGCGCGCGCTCGTCGGCCGCGCCGGCTACTACATCCGCCTCGCCGTCAACCCCGCCAACCCCGACGAAGTCTTCGTCGCCGATAGCAGTTTCTGGGGCTCTACCGATGGCGGCAAGAGTTTCCGCACCCTCAACTGGGGCGGCGACACGCACGATATCTGGATCGATCCGAAGAATCCCAACCGCATCCTCGTCACCCACGATGGCGGCATGTATATGACCAGCGATCACGGCCAGTCCTCCGGCCGCGTCACCCTCCCCATCGGCCAGATCTATCACGTCGCCGTCGATAACGACGTGCCTTACAAAATCTACGGCAACATGCAGGACGATGGCACCATGCGCGGACCGAGCAACGTCGTCGAAGCCGGACCCAACGTTCCCGGCATGGGCAACTTCGGCGGCGGAGGCTTCGGCGGTCGCGGCGGCGGCGGTCAGTGGGAACACAACCTCGGCGGCTGCGAGAGCGGCTTCACCCTCCCCGACCTCACCGACACCAACACCGTCTGGGCCAGTTGCTACGGCAACGAAGTCACCCGCTACGACGCGAAAACCAAGATGGCGCGCTCCGTCAGCCCCTGGCTGCACACCCTCGACGCGCAGCCCCAGCAGGTCAAATATCGCTGCCACTGGACCGCCCCGCTGGCCATCGATCCGTTCGATCACAATACGGTTTACTATGGATGCCAGATGGTCCTGCGCACCACGAACGGCGGTGTGAGCTGGACCGAGCTGAGTCAGGATCTTTCGACCAGGGATCCCTCCCGGATTGTATCTTCCGGTGGGATCGTTGGTGACAATCTCGGCCAATTCTATGGCGAGGTTGTTTTTTCCATCGCGCCCTCAGACGTTCAGAAAGGCCTCATCTGGACGGGAACCAACGATGGAAAGGTTTGGTACACGAAGGACGCAGGCAAAACCTGGAATGATGTCACTAAGAACATCACCGGACTGCCGGCCTGGGGTGTCGTGTCCAAGATAGAGCCTTCGCATTTCGATGCGGCTTCGGCTTATATCTGCGTCGATTTCCACCTGATGGATAACCGTGATCCGTGGGTCTACAAGACCACGGATTACGGGAAGACGTGGATCAAGATCAGCGACGGCCTGCCCAAAGGCCCGCTCGCCTACGCCCGCGTCATCGCCGAAAATCCGAACAAGAAGGGCAACCTCTTCGTCGGCACCGGCAACGCCCTCTACTACACGCTCGATGATGGCGGCCACTGGAAGCAGCTCCAGACCGGGCTCCCCGCCGCTCCCGTCTCGTGGGTCGTCGTCCAGAAGCAGGCCCACGATCTCGTCCTCTCCACCTACGGCCGCGGCATGTTCATCATGGAAGACATCACGCCGCTCGAACAGGGAGTGATGGAGACTGCCGCCGATACGCCGGTGACGCTCGTCGCGCCGCGCCCCGCCTACCGCATCGTTCGCGGACAGGCGCGCGCCATCCTCAGCTTCACGTTGAAGACCGTACCGCAGGCGCCCATTCAGTTTGAGATCCTCGACGCGAAAGGTGCGTCGGTGCGCAAGCTCACGCCCGTCACGGGACACACCGGCCTCAATCGCACCTCGTGGGATCTCCGCTACGAAGCGCCTCCGCTCGTCGCCCTGCGCACCACGCCGCCGGAGAATCCGCACATCTGGGAAGAGCCGCGATTCCAGGGACAGGAGACGCGCGCCATCACCCACTGGGGACTCGCGCAGGCCGAAGTCGGCCCGATCGCCGCGCCCGGACAGTACACCGTGAAGATGACCGTCGACGGCCAGACCTTCACGCAGCCGCTCACCATCCTCCGCACACCCGATAGCCATGCCGACGATGCCGCGCTGCAGAGCAGCGTGCGCCTTCAGCTCAAAGTCCGCGAAGATATCACTGCGGTGAGTAACATGACGAATCAGCTTGAGTGGATGCGCCGCCAGTTAGAAGACCAGACTAAGACGGTTGCCGGCAAGCAAGACCTGATCCAACTCATCTCCTCCATCAACAAGAAACTCGAGGAAGTCGAATACCAGCTAATCACCCGCGCCGATGCGCTCTCCGACGATAAGTACTTCCAGACCGCCTACAATCTCTACCAGAACTTCCTCTGGCTCAACGGCGAAATCGGCACCGGCGCCGGCGACGTTCATGGCTCGGGCGATTGGGGCGCCACCGAAACCGGTATCGGCCTCGTGCTCGATCTCGAAAAAACCCTCGAAAAAGTAAAGCTCGATTACAAGTCCGTAATGGAAAAAGACGTCCCGGCGTACAACAAACAAATCGAAACAAAAGGCCTCGCGCCCCTGAAGACCACCGGCGCTCCCCCGCCCCCGCCCCCCCAGCGCAGCCGCTTCGGAGGCTAGAACACCCAACCACGCGCAAATCGCGACACCAATCCGAACCGCGACCGTGAGGAAGCGGTGGTCACTTGATAACCGACTTTCCCAACCGTTGCCGACCTCCGTCGTCATACTAAGAAACCGGAGGTCCCGATGCTTTCAGACGTTCGCTACGCCTTACGCATTCTACGCAAGAACCGTGGCTTCGCCGCCGTAGCCGTACTCTCGCTCGCACTCGGCATCGGCGCCAACACCGCGATCTTCACCCTGATCGACAACGTGATCCTTCGCGCACTTCCTGTGCGCGCCCCCAATGAGCTCGCCGTCCTCGCCGAGAACCCGGACAAACCGAGCGTCTCGTTCAACTATCCGGACTACGTCTATATCCGCGACCACAGCCAGTCCTACGCCGGCCTGATCGCCACCAGCGAAGGCTCCACCGCCGCCTTCTCCATCCCCGGCGAAAAAGGGACCTCCGCCGAGGTCGTCTCCACCGGCCGCGTCTCCGGCAACTACTTCGAGATGCTCGGCGTCGGCGCCGCCATCGGCCGCGTCCTCACCCCGCAGGACAACATCACCGAGGGCGCGCACCCGTACGCGGTGCTCTCCTGGGACATGTGGCAGCGGCGCTTCGGCGGCGACGCCAACATCCTCGGCCGCTCGATCGCGCTCAACGGCGT
>JAOAPT010000466.1 GCA_025463045.1 Candidatus Solibacter sp. | reverse complement strand
GAGCGCTCAGCGGCATTCTATCGACGTCCAGGAGGTTTTCAATATGGGACATCTTGAGCAACGTGCGGGTCTCGCACGATTCACGCAGTTGACGATTAGTTGCACAATACTGCTCTGCATTCCGGTTCAAGCGGAGAGTATTTCTTACAAATTCACCAAGCTCGCTGCACTGGGAGATTCAGCCGGGCACCGCACTTTCCACATCAACGATTTCGAGCCGGGCGCGATTAACAATCGAGGAGATGTGATTTACGGTACCGACCTGGGAACCAGCACAGATCCCGCGAGCTTCTTCGGAGAAGGCGTTTTCCTGCGAGGGTCGGGGCAAGCCGAACTGGAACTGGCTCGGGGCTTCACAAACGCTCCGGGAGGCGGGATCTTCGACTTCCTGCTCTTGGGCCAGATCGCCCTAAACGACCCGGGTGATGCCGCATTTGCTTTTGCTCTCACGCCACTCGACTTGAACGCAGCCCCTTTCGGTTTGAACTCGGGCGTTTATCGTTACTCCCACGACACCGGCAAGGTAACAGCCGTCGTGAAGCCCTACTCCACTCGGGCTCCGGGGGGAGGAACGTTTGCCGGAGTCGGCTTCAATACCAGGCTGAACAACCGGGGAGATCTGGTCTTTACCGGGATTGCGGCGACACACGCCGGAACGCTCGCGAACGGCGTCTATAAGGCGGACGCTTCCGGGCGAATCACCAGCGTCGTCAGTCCTGGGGACTCGGCGCCGGGAGGCGGCTCCTTCGACTCAGTCTTTGATGGTTGGATCAACCAGGCCGGCGACGTTGCCTTCGATGCCCACCTGGCTGCCGAAACCGGCACCCAAAGTGGTCGTGCGAGCCTCTATCTGAAACATGCCGGAACGGGGAGAATCGACTCGATCGCGCACGCGGGCGACGCCGCGCCGGGCGGGAGCGTGTTTCGCTCCGTATACTCGCCGGTATTGAACGATTCCGGCGACATTGCTTTCCTCGGAGACATCTCGACTGGTCCACCTTCTAACGGCTTCGAGAATTTGGGGGTATATGTGCACTCGAAGGGTAAGACCTTGGTGGTAGCCAAACCCGGCGATTCGATGCCTGGGGGCGGGAAGTTCGTGACTGCGAGTTTTCTTATTGCGGAAAACGTGCACGTAAACAATGCGGGCGATGTGGTCTTTAACGCGAAGCTGGACACCGATGCCAACCGAGATGGTTTCCCGGATACCGGCTTGTACGTGTGGTCGCACGGAGAGTTGCAGTTGGTCGCGCGCACAGGCACGGTGATCCCGGGTGTCGGTACCGTTGGCCAATTGGTGATGGGAGTGTTTAGCATCCCAGTGCCGGCTTCGTATGTTCCAAACTCCGGAGCGATTAACAACGATCGCGGCCAGGTATTATTCGGCGCGACCCTCAGCAACGGACAAGCCGTGTTGCTGGTGGCCACGCCGCACGGCGAGGATTGATCACGTCCTACTTTTCGTGGACGTCTTCAAGGTACGTGTAGCCGTGGAGTCCCTCTTCGTAAAAGCGCAGAAGGGCGCCGCTTTCTTCGTAAGTGAGGCGGCCCTCGCGGAGGGCCGCTTCGACGTCGCGGCGGAGCTGCGTCACCAGGTGATCCGAGGAGAACTGGACGTAGTTCAGGACCTCGCGCACGGTGTCGCCTTTGATCACCGAATCGAGCATCGTTTCGCCCTCGGGGCCAAGGCGCACGTGGACGGCGTTGGTGTCGCCGAAGAGATTGTGCAGGTCGCCCAGGATCTCCTGGTAGGCGCCGAGCAGAAACGCGCCGAGGAAGTAATCGCTGCCGTCGTACGTGTGGAGTTGCAGGGTGCGCTTGACGTCGCGGCGATCGATGAAGGCGTCGACCTTGCCGTCGGAATCGCAGGTGATGTCGCCCAGGACGGCGGGGCGCGACGGCTGCTCTTCCAGGCGGTGGATCGGCATGATGGGGAATAGCTGATTGATCGCCCAGCTATCCGGCATGCTCTGGAAGAGCGAGAAATTACAGAAGTAGGTGTCGGAGAGCATGGCGTCGATGCCTTCCAGCTCTTCGGGGAAGTAGTCGAGCTCGCCGGCGAGCCGCTGAATGCGGCGGAGGATCGCCCAGTAGAGATTCTCCGCGATACAGCGCTGCTCGAGCGAGAGGTAGCCGAGGCTGAAGAGATTGAGCGCCTGGTCGAGTGCCTGCTGCGCGTCGTGATAGCTTTCCAGGAGATTCTTCGCGGTCAGGCCGCGATTGGTTTCCGACAGGTCGATAAGCGGCTGTTCGGCATCGGGCGGCGGCTCGGCGGGGACGTCGGTTTCGCCCATTCCGGACACGCCGAGGACGTTGAAGACGAGAACGCTGTGATACGCGGCGATGGCGCGGCCGCTCTCGGTGATGATGGTCGGGTGCGGCACTTCGACTTCGTCGCACACGTTCTGCACGTGATAGATGATGTCGTTGGCGTATTCCTGCAGGGTGTAGTTGACGCTGGATTCGAAGTCGGTCTGCGAACCGTCGTAGTCGATTCCCAGACCGCCGCCGACGTCGAGGAACTTCAAGCCGGCGCCCGCGCGGGCAAGGTCGACATAGACGCGGACGGCCTCGTTGACCGCGCCTTTGATCTGGCGGATGTTGGTAATCTGGCTGCCGAGGTGGAAGTGGAGGAGGTTCAGGCAGTCGGACATGCCGAGGTCCTTGAGCTCCTGGAGGGCGCGCATGGCTTCGGTGGCGGAGAGGCCGAATTTCGAGCGATAGCCGCCCGAGGACTTCCAGCGGCCGGAACCGCGGCTGGCGAGCTTGACGCGCAGGCCAATCGCCGGACGCACGCCGACGCGCGCGCTGTATTTCAAGATGAGCTGCAGCTCGGTGTATTTTTCGACGACGGGGATGATCTTGCGGCCCATTTTTTGGGCAAGCATGGCCATCTCTATGTACTCGTCGTCCTTGAAGCCGTTGCAGATGATGGGCGTTTCGTTGTCGGCCAGCGCCATGACGGCCATCAGCTCGGGTTTCGACCCGGCCTCCAGGCCGAAGCGGAAAGGCTTGCCAAACTCCAGGACTTCCTCGACGACCTGCCGCTGCTGGTTGACTTTAATAGGGTACACGCAGCAGTAGCCGCCCTGGTATTTGTGCTCGTTGATCGCGGTTTCGAAGGCGCTGTGGATTTCGCCAAGACGGTGCTTCAGAATATCGGCGAAGCGGATGAGGATCGGCAAATTGATACCGCGGAGTACCAGCGTGTCAATCAACTGCTTAAGATCGATGAAGCGGGCGGTATCCTTTTCGGGGTGGACGCGGAGGTGTCCATTCTCACCGACCGAAAAGTAGCCTTTTCCCCAGCTGGCGACATCGTAAAGGTCGTTCGCCGATTGAGGCGTCCAACGCTCAGTTGGCTCCATAACCAGGGAGCCTTTGCGGCCATTTCTTTCCAACGTGTTGCCTCTCCTTAGCTCTCAGTGTCCTTAAATTTGCCGGAGAGGGCAAGGAGAAACTCATGACGAAGGGTTTACAGGGATTCCTCAAGGCGAAATCTGACGTTTCAGTAGTGTTCGAAATGAGAGTACCGAGACCCTTCAAAAGTACGGTTCCATGACCTCCCGGAAACCGGTGTTAACCAACGGGACTAGGGCGACACGGGCATTCACGCCCATACTACTTCAATTGATCGGCAAGTCGCGGGACGACTTGCCCACGGAGGCTACACGATGACCGCCAAGTACGCGCTGCTTTCGCTGATCTACATGATCAGTTTCGTGATCATTTTCGACCGTTTCCATTACAAGCGCAAGCTGACAAACTGGCTGTGCGGGTCGAATCTGATGGATGAAGGCGAGTTGGAGCGGATCCAGGCGATTTTGGCGGCGTGCCAGGAGAACTGAACGGCTTTGTTCATCCCTGGGCCCCACTGGTGAATCAGCGGTAGAATGAAGTCGAACGATTGCGCATACGCTTCTACATTGATCCAACAACGGAACTGCCTCACATCTATAATCATCAGGTAGGCGAAGAGGAAGTCATTGACGTATTGGAGAAGCCAGGTGAGGATCGGGCCGGTACTGAGGGTTCCCGAGTAGCCCTCGGGCAGACTGGTTCTGGGAGATACCTGCGGATCGTTTACGTGCCGGACCCGGAGCCTGACAGTGTATTTGTCATTACGGCTTGCGAAATGAGCGGGAAGCCGCTTGCGGCGTATCGGAAGCGCAGAAGGAAGAAACACCAATGAGTCAGAACAAACTGCCAGACGGCTGGAATGAGGAGAAGGTTCGCCGGGTACTCGCTCATTATGAGGAACAGACGGAGGATGAGATTTTGGCCGAGGATGAGGCCGGGATTGAGTCTTCTGAGACAGTTATGAATGTGCCTCACGATCTGGTGCCCAAAGTCCGCGAGCTGATCGCAAAGCGCCAAGGTTAACGATCATTGTCGTCCAACTGTAAGCGACACGGTCCGAAATCCCTACAGAATCACTAATTCACCAGTTGGTAGCCCCATCTACCGAGCGGTTTTCACGCACTTCGCGTCTTTTTTGGAGCCGTTCAACTCCCCTCCGCATCCATTGAGTGAGTAATCTTGACTAAAAAGTGCAGATTAGGGAAAATGAAGAAAGCCCAACAGTTTAGGAGCGCAACCTGGTGAGCGATTCCACCAACACGATCGAAACATTTGCCAATCAGGAATACAAGTGGGGCTTCGTCACGGAGATTGAAGCCGACGCTATTCCCCGCGGACTGAGCGAGGACGTAGTCCGCCTGATTTCGGCCAAGAAAAACGAACCCGAGTGGCTACTGGAGTGGCGGCTGAAGGCCTACCGCCACTGGTTGACCCTGAAAGAGCCCGATTGGGCCAATGTCCACTATCCGAAGATCGATTATCAGGACATCATTTACTATTCCTCCCCGAAGGCGAAAGCGGACGGGCCGAAGAGCCTGGACGAAGTCGATCCCGAACTGCTGAAGACCTACGAAAAGCTGGGAATTCCGCTGCAGGAGCGGGCGATCCTGGCCGGCGTGGCGGTGGACGCAGTGTTTGACAGCGTCTCGGTGGCCACCACCTTCAAATCGAAGCTGAAGGAGCAGGGCATCATTTTCGGATCGTTCTCGGAAGCAGTGCAGGAGCATCCCGACCTGGTGCGGCAGTACCTGGGCTCGGTCGTTCCGACCAGCGACAATTTCTTTGCGGCGTTGAATTCGGCCGTCTTCAGCGACGGCAGCTTCTGCTACATCCCCAAGGGCGTGAAGTGCCCGATGGAGCTTTCGACCTACTTCCGGATTAACGCGAAGGACACCGGGCAGTTCGAGCGCACCCTGATCGTCGCCGATGAAGGCGCTTCGGTGAGCTACCTCGAAGGCTGCACGGCGCCGATGCGCGACACGAACCAGTTGCACGCCGCGGTGGTCGAACTGGTGGCGCTTGATAACGCGCAGATCAAATACTCCACGGTGCAGAACTGGTATCCCGGCGATAAGGACGGTAAGGGCGGGATCTACAATTTCGTGACGAAGCGCGGTGCGTGCCGCGGCGTCAATTCGAAGATCTCCTGGACGCAGGTCGAGACGGGCTCCGCGATCACGTGGAAGTATCCGAGCTGCCTGCTGATCGGCGACAACTCCGTTGGCGAGTTCTATTCGGTCGCGCTGACCAACAACTGGCAGCAGGCCGATACCGGGACGAAGATGATCCACATCGGGAAGAACACCACTTCGACGATCGTCAGCAAGGGCATCTCGGCGGGACACGGACAGAATACCTATCGCGGCGGCGTCAAGATTCTGAAGTCGGCGACCGGCGCGCGCAATTACTCGCAGTGTGATTCGCTGCTGTTGGGCGATAAATGCGGCGCGCACACGTTCCCGGACCTGGAAGTGCGCAACACGTCGGCGCAGGTGGAGCATGAAGCGTCCACGTCGAAGATCGGCGAGGACCAGATCTTCTACTGCCGTCAGCGCGGAATTTCGACGGAAGATGCGGTGTCGATGATCGTGCACGGGTTCTGCAAGGAAGTCTTCCGGGAGCTCCCGATGGAGTTCGCGGTGGAAGCGCAAAAGCTGCTCGGAGTGAGCCTCGAAGGAAGCGTCGGCTAAGAGATATGGCACTACTGGAAATCAAAGATCTGCACGCCAAAGTTGGCGAACGTGAAATTCTGAAGGGGATCGACCTCACCGTGAATGCGGGCGAGGTGCACGCCATCATGGGGCCGAATGGCAGCGGGAAGAGCACGCTGGCGCAGGTTCTCTCCGGCCGTGACATGTACGTGGTCACCGGCGGGTCCGTGACGTATGACGGGAAGGACTTGCTGGAGCTTTCTCCCGAAGATCGGGCGCGCGAAGGCATCTTTCTCGCCTTCCAGTATCCGGTCGAAATTCCGGGCGTGAGCAACATGTACTTTCTGAAGGCGGCGCTCAACGCCATCCGCAAGCACCGCGGAATCGAAGAGCTCGACGCGATGGATTTCCTGAATGTGGTCCGCGAAAAAATGCAGATCATGAAGATGGACCAGGCGCTGCTCAATCGTCCGGTGAACACCGGCTTTTCAGGCGGTGAGAAGAAGCGGAACGAGATTTTCCAAATGGCCGTACTGGAGCCGAGACTCGCGATTCTCGACGAGACCGATTCCGGCCTCGATATCGACGCACTGCGCACGGTGGCGGGCGGTGTCAACGCGATGCGCAGCCCGGACCGTGGCATGATCGTGGTCACGCACTACCAGCGTCTGCTCAGCGAGATCGTACCCGATTTCGTGCATGTGCTGGCGGATGGCCGGATCGTGAAATCCGGTGGCAAGGAACTCGCGCTCGAGCTGGAAGCGGAAGGCTACGAGGGGCTGGGTCTGCATGACGAGCCGGAGGCGGTCGGGAGAATATGACGGCTGTCGCGGAACAGATCGGCGCGTGGCTCGAGCAGTTCACGAATCAGCTTCCCGCGCCCGCGTGGCTGGAGCCCTTGCGGAAGACCGCTTTTCAGCGCTTCGCGGAGCTTGGCTTCCCGAACACGCACAATGAAGAGTGGCGCTTCACGAATGTCGCCGCGATTGCGCGGACCACGTTCGCGCCGGGCCGCAAGGGCGTGGTGCAAACTAAGCTGGCGAAGGGTCCGATCCAGCTCGTGTTCGCCAACGGGCACTTGCTGAGCAAACCCGAGAGCCTGCCCAAGGGACTCGAAGTCGGCGGCTTTGCGGACGATCCCGTTGCCGTCCAAAAGCATCTGGGCAAATACGCATCCTTCAATGAGAATGCGTTCGTCGCCCTGAATACCGCGATGACGCAGGATGGCGCGCTGATTCGCGTGGCGCGCGGCGCGGTCATCGAAGAGCCGATCGAAATTTTCTACCTGACGACGACCGGCAAGGATCCGATCGCCACTCATCCGCGCGCGTTGATTCTGGTGGGCGCGAATGCGCAGTGCACGATCGTGGAACGCTATACCGGCGTAAGCGAAGGCGCTTACCTGACCAATGCCGTGACTGAAATCGTAGTCGGCGAATCCGCGGTGGTCGATCATTACAAGGTGCAGCAGGAGGCGCTCTCCGCGTATCACGTGGCGACGCTGCAGGCAGGACTTGGCCGCAGTTCGGTGTTCTCCTCCACCTCGATTTCGCTCGGCGGCGCGCTGGTGCGCAATGACGCGAATTGTATTCTCTCCGAGGGTTCGGAGGGTACGCTGAACGGCCTTTACATAGTGAACGGCACGCAGCACGTGGACAATCACACGGCGATCGATCATGCGCAGCCGCATGCCAACAGCCACGAGCTGTACAAGGGAATTCTGGACGGCAAATCGCACGCCGTCTTCAACGGCAAGATCTTCGTTCGCAAGGACGCGCAGAAGACCGATTCGAAACAGACGAACAAGAACCTGGTGCTCTCCGACGAGGCGGTGGTCGATACCAAGCCGGAGTTACAGATTCTAGCCGACGACGTGCGCTGCACCCATGGCGCCACTATCGGTCAACTCGATGCGGAAAGCCTGTTTTACCTGCGATCGCGCGGCATCGCCAAACACGAGGCGAGGAACCTGCTGATCTTCGCGTTCGCGCAGGACGTGGTGGATCGCATCAAAGTGCAGTCGTTGCGGGATTCGCTCGAAAAGATTCTGTTTGAGAAATTTCATGAGCACGCTGAG
The DNA here is from genome assembly GCA_025463045.1 of Candidatus Solibacter sp. Taxonomy (GTDB): domain Bacteria; phylum Acidobacteriota; class Terriglobia; order Bryobacterales; family Bryobacteraceae; genus Solibacter. The sequence goes on along the minus strand of JAOAPT010000466.1, from coordinate 3,328 downwards.
TAGTGTAGTTGCCCCCAGTTTCGACGTGGAAAAGATCCGTGAGGATTTCCCTGTCCTGAAGCAAAAGGTCCACGGCAAACCTCTGGTGTATCTGGATTCCGCCGCTACCGCGCAGAAGCCGTTCGCGGTGATCGACGCGATCCGCCGCTTCCATGAAGTGGATTGCGCCAACATTCATCGCGGCGTTCACGAGCTCTCGCAGCGCTCGACCGCGGCATACGAGGAGACGCGCGCGAAGGCGAAGCACTTCCTGAATGCGCGCAGTAAGGACGAATTGATCTTCGTCCGCGGCACTACGGAAGGCATCAACCTGGTGACCAGCTCCTGGGGCCGCAAGAACGTCAAAGAAGGTGACGAGATCATCATCTCCGCCATGGAGCACCACTCCAACATCGTGCCGTGGCAGATGCTCTGCCAGGAGGCCGGCGCGAGGCTGCGCGTGATTCCGATGAACGAGCGCGGCGAACTCCTGATGGAGGAGTACGCGAAGCTGCTCAATCCGCGTACCCGGATGGTCGCCGTCACGCACGTCTCGAATGCGCTTGGCACGATCAACCCGGTTCGCGAGATTATCGAGATGGCGCACAAGGCGGGTGCGCTCGCGTTGATCGACGGCGCGCAGGCCGCACCTCACATCAAGGTGGACCTGCAGGCGCTCGACGCCGATTTCTACACGTTCAGCGGGCACAAGGTGATTGGTCCGACGGGCATCGGCATTCTGTACGGCAAGACGAAATTGCTGAACGCTATGCCTCCTTATCAGGGCGGCGGCGACATGATCAAGGTGGTCACGTTCGAGAAGACCACGTACGCGGATCTGCCCTACAAGTTCGAGGCCGGCACACCCAACATCGCCGGCGGCATCGGACTGGGCGCCGCGCTCGATTACACCAACGCGCTCGGGATCGAAAAGATCGCCGCTTATGAGCACAAGCTGCTGGAGTACGGCACCGAGGCGCTCTTGCAGATTCCTGGGTTGAAGCTGATCGGCACCGCGAAGGAGAAGGCCAGCGTGCTCTCGTTTGTGATCGAAGGTATTCACCCGCACGATATCGGTACGGTGCTCGACAGGCAGGGCATCGCGGTCCGCACCGGGCATCATTGCGCCCAGCCGGTGATGGATTTCTTCAATGTTCCGGCAACTACGCGCGCATCATTGGCGTTCTACAACACGTTCGGCGAAATCGATGCGCTCGTCGGCGGCATCAAAAAAGTGAAGGAGATTTTCTCCTAATGGTTCACGATCTCTACCAGGAAATTATTCTGGACCACAGTAAACGGCCCCGCAATTGTCACACGATGGCGAATGCGACCGGACAGGCCGACGGCTACAACCCGCTCTGCGGCGACAAGCTGAAGCTTTTTATTCGCATCGAAGGCGATATTGTCAAAGATGCCAGCTTCGTCGGCTCGGGATGCGCAATCTCCACCGCGTCGGCGTCGCTGATGACGGAAAGCCTGAAGGGCAAAACGCGCGAGGAAGCCCTCAAAATGCTCGATAAGTTCCACGAGCTGTTGACCACCGATACGGCGGTCAGCCAGGATCTTGGGAAGCTCGTGGTGTTCTGCGGGGTGCGCGATTATCCGGCGCGCGTGAAGTGCGCGACGCTGGCGTGGCACACGCTGAAATCGGCGCTGACCAACAATGCCGCCGAGCCGGTAAGCACGGAATGAAGGACCAGATTCTCGCCGCATTGAAGAAGGTGTACGACCCGGAGATGCCGGTGAACATCGTCGAGCTCGGCTTGATTTATGGTATCGAGATCGACGACGCTGGCCAGGTCGTTATGCGCATGACGTTGACCGCGCCGAACTGTCCGGTCGCCGGTAGTCTGCCCGCGGAAGCAGAGCGCGCGGTGCGCTCCGTGCCCGGCGTGACGGACGTCAAACTGGAACTCACATTCGATCCGCCGTGGACGAAGGACCGCATGTCGGAAGCGGCGAAACTCGCCTGCGGCATCGAGGACATTATCCCGATCGCGAGGCTCCGCCGATGAAGTTGAGCGCCAACGAAGAATACGGTTTGCGCTGTCTGGTGCGGATCGGGTACGCCGGCGAAGGCGGCAATGTGACGATCCCGGAGATGAGCCAGGCGGAGGGCGTCTCGCCGGCTTACGCGGCGAAGATCCTGCGCGTGCTGCGCAAGGGCGGCTTCGTCAAAGCGGCGCGCGGCAAGGACGGCGGCTACACCCTGGCGCGTCCCGCGGAATCAATCGTGATCGGCGACGTGATGGATGTGCTCGGCGGCCGCATCTTCGAGAGCAGCTTCTGCGACAGCCACGCGGGCCAGGCGGCGATCTGCACGCGATCAGTCGATTGCTCGGTGCGTTCGCTCTGGCGCGCGGTGCAGGTGTCGGTCGATCAGGTGCTAAGTAAGGCGACTCTGCGCGATCTGCTGCAGAACGAGGAAGACATGAACACCTGGGTGCGAGCGATTCCCGGCGCTAAGGGTTTGCACTCGATTCAGTAAAGATCAACTAACGAACTTCACATAATCCCCGTAGCCAGCCACTGCGGCATCAGCGGTCAAAAACGTCAATTTCGCAACCCGGGCCTGAGCGATCAGCATTCGATCGAACGGATCGCGGTGGCGCCACGGCAAGCTGGCAACCTCGCGCGTGTGGGCCGCCAACAGCGGTAGATTCTCGAAAGACTCCTCAGTCAATTTCGTCTCGAAGTCCGAGGGTAGCTGCAACTTGCCCAGGCTCTGCTTCAGCCAGATCTCCCACAGCGTAACTGCGCTGACGAAGACTGCGTTGTTGGGGTCGGCAATCAGCTCACGAGCCGCGAGGGATAGCGACGGACTATCGGCGAGCCACCAGAGCAGAATGTGGGTATCGAGAAGAAGCCTCACTTGGCTCGCTCGTGCATTCCGAATGCTTCAGCCATGTCGTCGGGGAGCGAATCGAAATCCGCTGCGATGGAGATCTGACCTGCGAGGGCACCCGGCTTGCGCGGCCGGCTCGGGCCCTGGTACGCAATCAGGCGGGCCACCGGTTTTCCGGCTTTCGCGAGGATCACCTCGTTGCCTTTCAGCACCTCTTCAATGAGCGCCGAGAGCTCCGCCTTAGCTTCGGAGATGTTGCGAATCACCATGTCGATATTTTAGCAGACCAGAGTTGGTCTGGTCTGAATTTGGGGGGCCCCGCCAGAGATTTGGCTGACGACGAGTCTCGGACTCCCCGCGCTGGTATAATAGACGCAGATGGTTTTCCCCTCCCCGCGAATGCGGGTTGTCGAAGGTTCGACCCTCTATTGTTTGACCGTCCCAGTCTGTCGCCTTTTTTCCCCAGCTTGGAGGTATCCAACACCCACTTGATGAAATCCA
>JAOAPT010000441.1 GCA_025463045.1 Candidatus Solibacter sp. | reverse complement strand
ATCCGGCGCGGAGAGGTCGCGGCGGGCGGGGTTCGCGGCGCGGGGGGGTCGCGGCGTGCGGGGTTCGCGGCGCCCGGGGTTCGCGTCGCTCGGAGTTCGCGGCGCGCGGGCTTCGCACGGAGGGCGGCGCGCGGGGTTCGCGGCGCGCGGGGTCAGGTGCCCACTGCGCTGCCTAACGTGATCTTCTTGCCGTCCACCAGGATCGGGCGCTTGATCAGATTGGGGTGCTCCGACATCAGCTTCAATGCCTCGGCGCGAGGGGGAGTGTGCTCCTTCATCTTGCGCTCGCGGTAGAGCTCGTTTCTCGTATTCAGGAAATCGCGATAATCGCGGTCTCCGATGAGAGACTCCAGTTCGGCGACGGACAGTCCCTTATTCAAATCGATCTCTTCGAACTTCATCCCTTTGTCGCGAAGCAAACTCTTCGCGTTGCGGCAGGTGGTTCAACTGGGTTTCAGGTAGAGCTTCATCTACAGCCAGTTTAGATCGGCGTAGCGTTCGCCGGTGAGGTGGAGGAAGAGCGGCTCGAGCGCGCGGAATTCCTTGCCCTCGCAGACCACCACTCCATCGTTCGCCAGCGCGGTGATATCGCCCTGCCAGACGAGCTTGCCGGGGCGTGTCACGATCGCCACCTCCTGGCAGACACGCTCGACGGTTTCGAGCACGTGGCTGGTGATGAAGACGGTCCGGCCCTGTTCGGTGAAACGGCGGAGCCACTGCTTCATCAGCGAGACGCCGGCCGGGTCGATGCTCTCGAAGGGCTCGTCGAGGAAGAGCACTTCGGGCGAATGAATTACGGCCGCGGCGAAGGCAACGCGCTTACGCATGCCGGTCGAATATTCGGAGAGCGTCTTCGACGTGTCGGTGAGCTCTAGCGCGGCGAGCAGCTCAGTCACGCGCTTTCGCGTGGTGGCTTCGTCGAGCCCGAACATGCGCGCGACGAAGGCGAGGAACTCGTGGGCGTAGAGCGGCTCGAAGAGGCCGAGAGTCTCCGGCATCACGCCGATCCGGCGCTTGATGGCGGCATTGTTCGCATCGAAGCGCTGACCGAGGAGTTCGATCTCTCCGCCGCTCGGATCGAGCAGGCCGGTCATGCAGCCGATCGTGGTGCTCTTGCCCGAACCGTTGGGTCCGAGGAAGCCGAACATGGTGCCGGAGCGCACCGTGAGCGACAGGTTTTCGACGGCAAGCACCGTGCCGTATTTCTTGCTGAGGTTGGTGAGACGAATAGCGTCCATGAGATCAGGCTTTTCCTTCGACGACGGCGAGGAGTTGTTCGCGCCGCGCCATGAAAATCGGTCCGGCGGCACGGAGAGTGCCAAAGTAAAACGCGGCGGCGAGCGCGGGGAGCGGCCACACCATCCACCAGGCTTCGGGCGACACGACGACGGGCCAGAGTTTATAGAGAAGGCGCGGCAGCAGCATCGCGGTCATCACTCCGCCGATCAACACGATGTTGCCGCCCAGTGAAAGGTCGTTGCCGAAACTGCTGGCGTAATTTCCCTTTCGCGGATTGTAGAGCGTGACCCAGAGGCCGAGCGCGTTGAAGCCGAAGAGGCCGGTGAGGCCGCTGCAGATCAGCATGAACAGCATGCGCGCATCGAGCGGATAGGGCGCGAGAATTATCCAGGCGAGCAGCACGACCGGCAAAAAGCCGCCGCCGATTGTGAGTGCCGCGTAGCTGGCGGCGCGCAGCGTAGCCGAGGGTTCCACGGGCAGGAGAAAGTACCGCCGGAAAGCGCCTCCGGAATAGCCGAACTGGTTGAGTGCGATGCGCGACACACCGAGGAAACTGACGATCGCGAACGTGCCGAGCGCGGCAACGAAGAGGCTGTGCGGCCCCATTCGCTGGCCGGTCTGAAACGTCAGGAAGCCGATCAGCGGAAGCGAAATCACACAGAGCACGCGGGTACGGCTGTTGCGCGTGTAGAAGCGCAGCCAGTGAGCGACGAAGGGACCGAGCTCGGGACCGAACCAGGCGCCGACGCGATCGGTGGGGCCGTCCCACGCCATCTTGACGGATTCGGCGGCGCGGCGCTGCGGCGGGCGATTCTCCATCCAGATGAGAATGGCGGTCAGCGCGAGAATCCACCACATCAGCATCCCGATGGCGCGCAGCGCTTCGAGCGTGGGGTGGATCATCGCGGCGGCTGCCAGGAAGGGCGGCGTGTAGGCAAGGCGCGCGACGAACGAGGTGACGAGCGCGGGGTTCTTCTTGAAAAGCGGTGCAATGGCGGAAGGTAGAATCGCCATCAGCATGATGCCGGCCATGAGGAAGCCGGAGCCGCCTTTGCGCTGCATCAGACGCTCCACGCCGAGCGCGACCAGGCGCGCCAGCAGGTAGTTGGAGACGAAGAGCAGGAGCACGGCGATGAGGCCGAACCATAAACTACCGGCTCCCGCGCCGTACATCCCGAACGCCAGGCCGAGCTCGAGCGCGAGGAAGAGGAACCAGAAGGGGTCGACGATGCCGATCAGGTGGCGCGTGAGGCGGCGCTCGCCGGCGAGCAGCGGATAGCGCCGGAGTTCCAGATCGCTGAAGACGGCGTTCATGCCGAAGCCCAGAATGTTGCTGGCGAGGATGGCTTCGAGGAAGACGGCGCCGAGCACGGCCTGCGCGATCTTCTCCCCCTGACCGCTGCGGATCGCCATGATGGCGGCGCCGACTCCGCCGGTGGTGAGGAGCGCGAGCAGCGCGGCGAGCAGGAGGTAGCCGGCGAGAAAGATCGCGATCCGCCCGTTGCGCGAGCGCGTCTTGGCCCAGAGGAGCTTGTAGCGCAGGCTGATGAGTTCCTCGATCAGGCGATAGTTCATACGGGCTGAGACTCCATGGTTTTGAGCGCCGCGGTCAGGCGATCGATGAGCGGCTGGCATTCGCGAGCGAAGCGGCGTCCGCGGACGAAGCGCGCCAGTGCGTAAATGCCGAACGGGATGGCGAGCGCGAACAGGTGTCCGGCCCAGGATTCGAGCATGAGGTTCACGCCGATGAAAGCACCGGCGAGAGTGATGTAGAACTCGCGCGTGTGATAAGGTTCGCGCAGCGCGTTGAGCCGCGCGAGGGCGGCGTGCAGGAATTCGGTGGACGGGTCGGCGAAGTTGAGGCGCGCGACGGCGCGCTGGTTGCGCCAATCGCGGAAGAGGAAAAAGAGCGCGCTGAAGATGGCGACGCAGGCCCCGAACAGCATCATGGGGCGCTGGCGCAGGTAGCCGGTGAGGATCACCAGTTGAGTCGCGACGATCAGCAGTTTGGTGGAGTTGATGATGTCGTTGCGGCGGCCGTAGCGCCGGAAGGCGGTGGTGAGTTCGGCTGCCTGCTTTGCGGAGACGCGGCGCACCGGTTGTTTCTGCCAGAGGGTTTGCAGGTCTTCAAAGCTTGGCATTGGGGACCTCGGAGGCGACCACCGCTCCCTCACGGTCGCGGCTCGGATTAAGACGTTGTTCGATGGCGTTCTTGATGCGCGAGAGTTTGACGCCGACATAGTTCACGGTAAGCCCGGTGATCTCGGAGATCTCGCGGTAGCTGAGTCCTTCGAGGAGGAGCGTGACGATGAGGCGATCCTGGTCGGGGAGCTCAGCGATGGCGGCGCGGAGTTGGGCGAGGCGCTCCTGCTCTTCGAGATTCTGCTGCGCACCGGCGGACTGATCGATGAGTTCGGGGAGGGGCTCGCAAGGCTTCCGCTTACGGCGATAGAGAAGCGCGGTGTTGACCGCGATGCGGTAAAGCCAGGTGCTGTGCTGCGATTCGCCGCGAAAGTTCGGGAGGGCGTTCCAGACGTTGGACATCACCTCTTGAAAGAGGTCCTCGACTTCGACGGACGAATTGAGATACGCGGAGCAGAGGCGTTCGAGCGGCGTCTTATGGCGCTGGAACAGCTCCGTGAAAGTTCGCTCCCGCTCCGCGTGATTCATTCGGTCCCAGTCTATTAGATACAGGACCGGCGAGTTTATTACAGCCTCACGCCTTTTGGGGATGAATTACTTCGCAGTTCATGTACGGGCGGAGCACTTCGGGAACGATCACGCTGCCATCCTTCTGCTGATAGTTCTCGATGATCGCGACCCAGGTACGGCCGACGGCGAGTCCGCTGCCGTTCAGAGTGTGGGCAAACTCGGTCTTCTTCCCATTGCGGAAACGGATGCCGGCGCGGCGCGCCTGGAAGGCCTCAAAGTTCGAGCAGGAGGAGATCTCCTTGTAGTTGTTCTGGCCGGGGAGCCAGACCTCGATGTCGTAAGTCTTGGCGGAACTCGGTCCCATATCGCCGGTGCAGAGCACGACGGTGCGGAACGGAAGGCCGAGTCGCACGAGAATGTCTTCGGCGTCCGCGGTAAGTTTGTCGAGCTCTTCGTAGCTCTGGTCGGGGCGCGCGAATTTGACGAGCTCGACCTTTTGGAACTGGTGCTGGCGGATGATGCCGCGAACGTCGCGGCCGTACGAACCGGCCTCGCTGCGGAAGCATGGCGTGTAGGCGCAGAGCTTGACGGGAAGCTGCTCGGCTTCGAGCGTCTCGTCGCGATAAATGTTGGTGACCGGGACCTCGGCGGTGGGGACCAGCCAGAAATCGTGGTCCTCTATTTTGAAGAGCTCGTCGCCGAACTTGGGGAGCTGGCCGGTGCCGTAGAGGCTGGCGGAGTTCACCATGAACGGCGGCAGGACCTCGGTATACCCGTGGTGCTGAGTGTGGATGTCGAGGAAGAAATTTACAAGCGCACGTTCGAGCCGCGCCCCGGCGCCCCAGTAGAGAGCGAAGCGCGCTCCGGTGATTTTGACGGCGCGTTCGAAATCCAGAATGCCGAGTTCGGGACCGAGATCCCAGTGCGCCTTCGGTTCGAAATCGAACTTTGTGGGCTCGCCGGAGCGGCGGACCTCCACGTTATCGTCGGCCGATTTACCGACCGGAACGGATTCGTGCGGAATGTTGGGAATGCCGGAGAGAAGCTGCTGGAACTCTTCGTCGACCGTCTTGACCTGCTCGTCGAGAGCGGCGATCTGATCGGCGATGGCGCGCACTTCTTTCTGACGCTCGGTGGTATCGGCGCCTTCGCGCTTGAGTTTGCCGATCTCGGCGGACTCCTGGTTCTTGCGCGCCTTAAGCTGTTCGGCCTGCGCGATCGCGGAGCGGCGCTTCACGTCGAGGTCGCGGAAGCCCTCCAAATTGATCGCGCCGCCACGGGTCGCGAGGCGTTCCGCCAATTTCTCGAAGTTGTTCCGGAAGAAGTTGAGATCGTGCATTCCCTTCCATGCTAGCGCAGGGCAGGGTTATTCTTCCTCTTCCTCGACTTTCACAGGTTCAAGGTCTTCGGCCTCGAAAATTTGCCGGCAGTCGAGACACTCGACGTAATCGATGCCATCTCTCCGGGCAATCATCTGGGTGCGGGCGTGCTCACAAGCGGGTGACATAACAGCGCTTTAGATGAAGTTTATTCTACCGTTGCACAGGCTCTTGTCAAGCCCCCCTCGGTACGGTAGGCAACGAGGGATCGAGATCGCGGAGGGCGTTCGAGAGATAGATGAGGGCGTCGAGGACTTGATCGCGATCGGCCTCGGAGGAAGCTTCGTCATAGCAGGAGCGGAGTTGGGAGATGAGGGTGCGGCCGCGCGCGACGATCCGGGCCAACCGATCGCAGCGGGAAAGCGGCGGGCGGGGAGCAGCGGGGGTGGCGTCGGCGAGGATGTTGTGGACGGCAGCCACGAGTTCGGCGGAGTTTTCCGGGACGAGGCTGATGGATTCGCCGTTCGAGCGCAGGCGGCCTTCCTGGATTACCGGTTCGATCACGGCATATTGTTCGGGTGTAATGCCGACGAACTCGGCGAGTTCGAAGTAGGCCGGACCGAAGCGCACGAGGAGCGCGATGAGGCGGTCGGCCTGGCGGCGGCTGATGGACATATGGTCGCGGCAGAATTCGCGCCAGGACGGGGTGATGGGCCGGTAGAGCTTTTCGGCGCGGATGCGTCGGAGAATTTCCGCGTGCGCGGCGGAACATCGTCCGCCGACGGTGGCGAAGGCGCGGCGCTGGCCGGCCAAGCGGCTGAGCATCGCCATCGCCTCAGAGTGGGCCAGATCTGGCCCGTCGTTTTCGAGTGATTGATTCATTTCAAAAGAGATGAGAGGCCCGAAGACGCGAAAAGCGGGCCAAATCTGGCCCGCTTCGGAGAATTGCCCGCGTTCGAACGCTGCTCCCTGCTTGAGATCTTACAACCGGGACATCGCGGCGCAAGGGGCGAAGGGCGGAGTGAAAAACGGAAGTGGTTGGTGCGGCGGGATTTAGGGCGACGAAATATTTTCGATGTTTTGGTGAACGGGTTCTCGGAGGGCCGCAAAAAGGTGGGATTTCGAGCACACGCGTTACAATCCAGGTGATGCCGTTCCCTATTCATCGCCTACGCCGCCTGCGGGCCACTGCGCCGCTACGCAACCTGGTGCGGGAGACGCACATGGATCCCGCACAGTTCATCCTGCCGCTGTTCGCCTGTCCGGGCGAGGGCGTGAAGCGCGAGATTTCGTCGATGCCGGGCAATTATCAGATGTCGGTCGACGAGATTGTGCGCGAGTGCGAGGAAGTGGAATCGCTCGGGATCGGCGGGGTGATTCTGTTCGGACTGCCGGATTCGAAAGACGAAATGGCGAGCGGCGCGTACGACGATAACGGGATTGTGCAGCGCGCGATCCGGGCGATCAAGCGGGAGACGAAGGACCTGCTGGTGATCACGGACGTGTGCAACTGCGAGTACACGAGCCACGGGCATTGCGGATACATCAAGGATGGCGACGTGGACAACGACACGACGCTGCAGTGGCTGGCGAAATCGGCGCTCTCGCACGCGCGGGCCGGGGCGGACATTGTGGCGCCCTCGGACATGATGGACGGGCGGGTGTGGGCGATCCGGCAGGCGCTGGATGCGAACGGGTTCGACCGGATGCCGATCCTGTCGTACGCGGCGAAGTTCGCGAGCGTGTTCTACGGTCCGTTCCGCGAGGCGGCGGAATCGACGCCACAGTTCGGGGACCGGCGGAGTTACCAGATGG
>JAOAPT010000410.1 GCA_025463045.1 Candidatus Solibacter sp. | reverse complement strand
GCAATCCGCACGTGCAGACGATCGCGGGACACTTCTGGCGGCGTCCGCGCGCGGGGGTGGAGTTCCCCGTCACGCGGCGGCTGATTCAGACGGAGCCCGCGGTGCAGGTGCTGGTCTGTTCGCAGCGGCCGCACGGCGAGTGTCGCGGCGAAATCGTCATGATCCACGGACTGGAGGGTTCGGGCGAGGCGGGGTATATCGAGAGCCTGAGCGCGCGTGCGCTGCATGCGGGCTTTGCGGCGCACCGCTTTCACATGCGCACGTGCGGCGGCACGGAGCACCTCTGCGAGACGCTATACCACGCGGGACTGACCAGCGATCTGCTCGTGGTGTTACGGCAATTTCGGAGCGAGGGCCTCGACCCGGCGTTTCTGGTTGGATTCTCGCTGGGCGGGAATGTGGCGCTGAAACTGGCCGGCGAGTTGGGCGAGCAGGGGCCGGAAGTCTTACGCGGCGTGTGCGGCGTTTCGGCGTCGCTCGATCTGGAGGCGTGTGCGCGTCGGATCGCGGAGCGCGACAACCGGATCTACGAAAGGCGCTTCGTCCAGCGGATGCAGGCGCGGCTATGCGCGACGGGCCGGTATCGTGCGGAGGAGATCGCGGGGCTGAGGTCGGTGATCGAACTCGACGACCGCTTCACGGCGCCCTCGTTCGGTTTCGGCGATGCGGCGAACTACTACCGGACGCAATCGGCGGTCGGATATCTGGGCGGGCTGCGAGTGCCGGCGCTGCTGATTCAGGCGAAAGACGACACGTTCGTGCCGTTCGACGTCTACGAGACGGAGGCGGTCCGCGGAAATCCGTACGTCACACTGGTAGCGCCCGAGCATGGCGGCCACCTGGGATTCCTGGCGCGGGGGGCCGAGCGCTTCTGGGCGGATCGAACGATAATGGAGTGGATTGTCGGGATTTCCGTTAACAACGCCGTACGTCAATCGTCTAAGGCTTGAATGACATCACATGCATCGTTTTGGGAAGCGGTCAAGGGCGCGCTCCAATCGCTTCGCGGCAGTAAGCTGCGGAGCTTCCTGACCCTGCTTGGGATCATTCTGGCCACCACCACGCTGATCGCGGTGATGTCCGTGATTTCGGGGATGGACGTCTATATCGCGCAGAACGTCTCCAGCATGGGCGCGGACGGCTACCGGGTGCAGCGCATCGTGATGATGGGCTTCGACCCGAAGAAGTACATGGAGATGCTGCGGCGGAATCCAGTGCTGAGCAAGGACGAATACGATTTCTTGCGCGAGCGGCTGACGATGACGAAAGAGATCGGCATCAGCACCGGGCGCGGCGTGACGATTCACCGGGGCACCGAAGTCTCCGAAGGCGTGGGGCTGCAGGGCGCGACTCCGAATATCGGGGTGATCACCAACTTCGACGCGGAAGAGGGCCGCTTCATTTCCGAGACGGAGAACGATCGCCACATGAACGTGGCGTTCATCGGACACGATTTGAAGGACAAGTTTTTTGCCGGGCAGAACGCGATCGGACAGACGCTGACTGCCGAGGGTGTTCCGTTCGAAGTGGTCGGCGTGGCGAAGGCGAAGGGGTCGGTGTTCGGGCAATCGCAGGACAACTTCCTGGTGATTCCGGTGAACACGTATTTCAAGATCTGGGGAGCGCGAAGCGGGATGACGTTCGCGGCGACGGCGATCGATCACGATCACCTGACGCAGGCGCAGGAGGAGGCGCGCATGCTGTTGCGCAGCTACCGGCACCTCAAGCCGAAGGAGGACGACACCTTCAGCCTGCTGACCTCCGACGCGATTCTGAATTTCTGGAATCAGTTGACGGGCGCGATTGCGGCGACGGCGATCGCGGTGGTCTCAGTCTTCCTGGTGGTGGGCGGGATCGTGATCATGAATATCATGCTCGCGGTGGTGACGGAGCGGACGCACGAGATCGGGATTCGCAAATCGGTGGGCGCGCGGAGCCGCGACATCTTGAATCAGTTCCTGGTGGAATCGGCGGTGCTCTCGGCGAGCGGCGGAGTGATCGGCGTGCTGATCGCGTGGGTCGTCGCGGTGTTAGTGAGGACGTTGACTCCGGTGCCGATGTCGGTGCCGGTGACGGCGGTATTTGTGGGTGTGACACTGTCGGCGGTGGTGGGCCTGTTCTTCGGCATCTACCCGGCGCAGCGCGCCGCCAAACTCGATCCGATTGAAGCGCTGAGGGCGGAGAAATGACACTTTTTTCGATACTGGCTGGAATCGGCCTGGCGCTGGATACGATTCGCGCGCACAAGCTCCGTTCGTTCCTGACGGTGCTCGGCGTGATCATCGGGACGGGCGCGGTGATCGGCGTGGGCTCGATCATCGCGGGGCTGGATGGCGCGATTACGAATCTGCTGCGCAGCTTCGGACCGAACACAGTGATCGTCACCAAGACGACCGCGATGGGGAACGCGACGCGCGACGAGCGGCGGCGGCGACCGCTCGAGTTGGAGAATGCGCGCGCGATCGCGGAGCGGTGCACGTCGGTCGAACACGTGAGTCCGTTCCTGTTCGCGCCGGGCGGGATCCACTCGGCGCGATATAAGGGGAACGACCTTTACAACATTCAGATGGGCGGTACGGAAGAAGGATACGCGGCGGGCGGCACGACGATGAAGGCCGGGCGGTTTTTCACCGACCAGGAGAACTCGCATCATTTGCCGATCGTGGTGATCGGCGAAGACGTGCAGAAGCAACTGCTGGCAACCGAGGACCCGATCGGAAAGCGGATCACTGTGGACGGGCACGAGATGGAGATCGTCGGGGTGATGGATCGTCCGGCGGCGTCGCTGCCCGGGCAGGACGATACGCGGATTTTGATTCCGTATTTCACGATGCGCAAAATGTTCCCGAGCGCGCGCGAGCACATGCTGATCGTGATCGCATATCCGGGGATGATCGATAAGGCGCAGGACGAGGTGCGCGCGGTGCTGCGGATTGCGCGGCGCGTGCCGTACAACGGGCAAGACACGTTTTCGATCACGACCGCGGAGCAGATGATCGAGCAGTTCCACAACGTAACGGCTACGGTGGCGATCGTGATGGTGATTCTGAGTTCGATCGGGCTGCTGGTGGGCGGGATCGGGGTGATGAACATCATGCTGGTGAGTGTGACGGAGCGGACGCGCGAGATCGGCGTGAGGAAGGCGATCGGCGCGCGGCGGAGCGACATCGTCGTGCAGTTTCTGACGGAAGCGGTGGTGCTGACGGCAATGGGCGGCGTCCTGGGACTGGCGCTAGGGTGGTCGATCTCACGCGCTGCGGGGCTGGTGTTCCCGAATCTTCCGACGGCGGTTCCCTTGTGGGCGGCCGCGTCGGGCGTGGCGGTATCGGTCGGTGTCGGGCTGTTCTTTGGGATCTGGCCGGCGAGCCGGGCGGCGCGGCTCGATCCGGTGGAAGCGCTGCGGTACGAGTAAGAGTAGTTACGACGAGCCTCTCAAGAGCGGCATGTACTCGGGGCTGCTGGAAATGGTGTTGTGGCCCGTGCCAGGCAAGACTGCGTATGATGCGACCCCGCGTTGGAAACGGGAGTGAAGCAACTCCGTACTCGCGCGCGGGACGACCTCGTCATGCTCCGCGGCAATAATTAGCGTGGATGCGGTCACCCGAGGAGCGAACTTCCAGGATTCGAATTTGTCGCAAAGCAGCCATCTTACGGGCACGTACGGAAATTGGCCGGCAGCCAGTTCCTCGAGGCTGTCGAAGGGTGTGACGAGAATTAACTTTACGGCGGCCCGATGGCTGGCGACGTAAACGGCAACTCCGCTGCCGAGGCTGCGTCCCACGACCACGATATCCGGATGCGTGGCGTGCACTTCGTCGAACAGCATCAGGGCATCCGCAAAGAGGGCCTCTTCGGTGGGCCTGCCTGAACTTCCCCCGTAACCTCGATAGTGCAGCAGGTAAATCGCGCTGTCAGGAAAGGCTGTTGAAAACCCTGGCATGTTGAGCGAAACGTCCTCCGCGTTGCCGCCGAAATAGATCAGGGCACGTCTGCCTTCCTTCGGGCGGGTGCACACCTTTATTCGAGCCGTTCCGGCTCGCAACGTAATTGTGGTCGGGTCGCTGTCGGCTGAGCCTGGTTGTGGGAAGTAGATGAGAGAGCGTTGGAAGAAGAACAGTACGCCGCAGAGCCCGAGATACACGAGCGCGACACCAGCCAGAATCATCCGAAGCGTATGCATTTCATTGGAGCTACGAGTCGACCCGCTCGGGCTCCCAGTCATATAGATCTTCGCGGTCGACCTGGTCTTCGCGATTCTCCAGCTTTTCCTGTTCGAGACGCTTCTTCCGCTCTTCGCGCTCTTCGCAACCGTCGCTCATGACTTCAGTGTAGTTCTAGCGGACGGCGATGGTGA
>JAOAPT010000399.1 GCA_025463045.1 Candidatus Solibacter sp. | reverse complement strand
AAAACCGCGGTTAATCAGGTCGCGTTTCAGATCTTCGTTCAGAACGGTCATAGGCCCCCTTAAGTGCGCTATTTCGGGGAGTTTACCAGTTTCTGAAGATACTGTCGAGAAGAAAATCTTGATCGAGGGGATGCAGAATACGGCGGGAGAATTATGCAGGACCGCGCTCCCGGGGGTTCACCCCTTGCGCGCGGCCCTTATTAGCTGCGGAACTTACCTGCGGACCTTACCTTCAGACCTGACTCGCTGGTCTTACCTACTGATCTTTCTTCGCGCCCGGCGCCTTGGAATCTTTTACCGGGCGTCCCGGATCTTTGTCGTCCATCACACGATCCGCGCTGCGATCTGCGCTAGGGTGCCGGGCCTCAATTCGCGCCCACCGCGCCGCCGCACGATCCTTGGCGCGCTCGAACTCGATCGCCCTCCGCATGTCATCGCTCATTCCAGAGCGGTTGTTGGTGCGCTGGGTATTGGCAGCCCCCTCGCGCGAACTGGGCGAAGGCTTCTTGTCATCCTGTGCAAACGTGAGCGGCGTCAGCACCATCGCGGCACCGAGCATTCCGGTCAGCAGTTTGGTCTTCATTCAGACACCTCCTGCCCCGATATACTGCATCCCCGCCGCCACTGTTCGCTACATTACTTCATCCTCACCCGCGTCGATGGGGCAGCCGCCTCGCGCTGCTTTGCATACTCCGCATCCTGCGCCGTCCACATCGCCGCCAACTTCTGCGTGACGTCGATCTCCATCGCCGACACATCGTGCTGCTCCGAACGATCCTTCGCGAGATCGTACAACTCCCACGGCCCGTTCGCGCCCGTCGCGATCAGCTTCCAATTCCCCGCGCGGATCGCCCGGTTGTCGTTGTGATTGAAGTACAGCGACTCGCGCTGGATCGCACCGTCCTTCTTCAAGGCCGGCACAAAGCTCCTCCCCGGCAGCGGTGGAGCGCCCTTCGCCGCTGTCGTACCGCCTGCGAGTTCCACCAGCGTCGGCACCACATCCACGAAGTGGCAGGGATCGTTCCGCAGCTTGTTCGCGTCCTTAATTCCATTCGGCCAGTGCACGATCATCGGCGATGCGATCCCGCCCTCATTCACCCACGATTTGTGCAGCCGGAACGGCGCGTTCGAGCAGCTCGCCCATCCCGGCCCCAGGCCGAGGAACGATTTCGCCGATCCCGCCGGTGCCGCCCGATCGTGTCCGTCGCCGCGAATCAGCTGCTCGGAGCTCGCGCCGTTATCGCTCAGAAACACCACCATCGTGTCGCGCTCCGCCCCCATCGCCTGTACCTGCGCGAGCACCTTGCCGATCTCCAGATCCATCCGCGTCACCATCGCCGCGTGGATCGCCATCTTCGTGCGCTGAAAATCCTTCTGCCCGGCCGTCAACGAGTTCCACGGCACCGCCCGCGCCACTTCGCCCTCGCCGATCTTCGCGAACAACTCCTCGTCCGGCGTATTCCACGGAGTCCACATCGCGGGTTCGAGCGGCGCCAGCGAGCAATTCACCAGCCCCATCCGCCGCATGCGCGCGTGCTTGCGTTCCCGCGCGACGTCCCACCCTTCGGCGAACCGGTCCTTATACTTCTCGATGTCCTCCGCCGGAGCGTGCAGCGGAAAATGCGGCGCATGCGGCGCCAGGTACATCAGGAACGGATCGCTTGCGTGATCCTTCGCATGCTCCTTCAGAAATCGCACGCCGTAGTCGGCGATCGCCGTCGTGCTGTAATAGCCCTCGCCGGGCTTCGGCAGCGCCACGCCGTCTAACTCATGCCGATCCTGCGTGAAATAGCGATTCTCGTCGAGCATCGTGTACGAGTGATCGAATCCCACACCGCCCGTTCCCGTCGCAAAGCGCATATGCCATTTGCCCGAGTGATACGTACGATAACCCAGCGGCTTCAGATAATCGGGCAGGAAGCGCGTGTAGTCGGGAACGTTTCCTTTCGTCATGATGTCGCTCGCCGTCTGCTGCGCGTAGTAGCCCGTCAACAGGCAGCTTCGCGACGGACCGCACCGCGCCGTCGAGTACCCTTGCGTGAAGCGCAAGCCACCAGCGGCGAGACGATCCAGGTTGGGCGTGTCGATGTCGCCGCCATAGCAGCGGGCATCGCTGAAGCCCATGTCGTCGGCCAAAACAATCAGGAAATTGGGCTTTCTCGCCGGAGCTGCGGCCTCCGCCGCTCCCACTCGCGCTGCGGCAGCGATTCCGCCCGCGATCCGCAGGAACTCTCTTCGATCCACCATGCACTCATTGTAGAGTAGGGCGACCTGCACCACCGCGTAAACGGCAACGGCCGTGCGCACGAGGCGGACGGCCGTTGCAGATCGAACCAGTGGAGCCGAAGCTTAGAAGTACAGCTTCAGCGCCATCTGAATGGTACGCGGAGTGTTTTGCTGCGACGGACTCACAACTCCGAAGCTCGCACTCGCAGGGTTGGTATCGGGTGCCGCGAAACGCGCGTGGTTGAACGTGTTGAACGTCTCGAAGCGGAACTGAAGTTTGACCAGTTCGCGCACTTTGAAGTTCTTGTAAATACCCGCGTCCACGTTATTGGTACGGCTGGCGCGAACATTGCCCCAGCGCGTCGGATACGTTCGCACGAAGGCGGCGAAGTCCTGATATACACCGTTCTTCACCGTGTCCGAGGGGGCAGGTTTATAATTCGCGCCGGGCAGGTTCATCACACCCGTCCATGCCGGGAACGTCGTGATGTCCGAGTTCTTGTTGGGGAAGAACTGGAACTGCGCCGTGTCGAACCATTTCTTCAACGACTGCTGATCGTGCGGCAGTGCGATATCCTTTCCGCTGAAGAACGAATCCGTGCCGAACACGACCGGCACTCCGGATTGAATCGTGAACTGGCCGGACAACTGCCACCCGCCCATCACCGCATCCAACGCCTTCGGCATGCCGTTCCACAACTTCTTGCCGCGTCCCACCGGGATTTCCCAAATCGGCGCCACCGAAAGATGGAACGGACGATCTTCGCCGCCGAGCTTGTGCTCCACATGGCGTCCGAGAATTTCCGGTCCGATCAACGACGTGTCTTCGAACAGCTTCGACCAGGTGAAGGAGTTGATCACGCCAAAGCCCTTGCTGAAGCGATGCTCGACCTTCGCCACCAGCGCGTCGAACTGATTCTCGCCCGCCGGGTTCAGGTTCTGCGTCATGGTGCCCAGGATCTTGATCGGGTTCAACAACTGATTCATGGCTACCGTGGTCCCGGTTGCGATGTTGCCGGTCACGTTGGGCAGCCCTTGGAAGGGGTTCGGCACCAGCGTGTTCCAGAGCAGCGTATCCAGCGGGCGGCCCGTCGAATCGAACACGCTCTGCGTTCCCAGGTACTGCTGCCAGAGCGCCGCGCTCGGCAGGTTCTTATTGAAGCCCTGCGAGATGTTGTAGGTCTTGTTGTGCGTATAGCCTACTTCCAACAGCCACGACTTAATCTGATGCTGCAGGTGCAGGCTGTACTCCCAGGATTGGAATCGCGGAACATCCTGCTGATTCCACGTGACACCCTGTCCCAGATTGGTCAGCGCGCCGAGCGACGATCCCGTCGGCGACAGAATACCGCTGCGGAACGGGTTGTCGAGCGTATCGGACGGAGTGAAATAGTTGTCGTTGGTCTGGTTGAATGCCGTTGTGCGGCTGAAACCGTTCTGCCCGCCGACATCGTACGATGCCTGCGAAAACCGTCCGAAACCGCCGCGAATTACCGTATTCGTGCCCAGCTTGTACGCAGCGCCCACGCGCGGCTGGAACTCCGTCCAATCCCCGCTGTACGTCCCGCGCGGCTGCCCGTTCACACCGGCGAAGAGTTGCGCGCCCATCAGTTTGAAGGCGCTCGCCGGTAGCTGTTGCGCCAGAA
>JAOAPT010000387.1 GCA_025463045.1 Candidatus Solibacter sp. | reverse complement strand
GGGGGCTCTGGCGCCCTAGCGACTAAAGGGCGGGGGTTGCGTCTAACGGTTTGGGATACTGATACTTCATGGCAAAAGTGTTGATTGCGGGGGGCGGCCTCGCGGGGCTGGCTACCGCGGCGGCGCTCGGGCGCGACGGGTGGGAGGTCGAACTATTCGAGGCGCGGGCCTTTTTGGGCGGGCGCGCGACTTCCTATGCGGTGCCGGCGGGCGGGGAAGAAGTTGCGGAGACGATCGACAACTGCCAGCACGTGCTGCTTCGGTGCTGCATCAATCTGCTGGATTTTTATCAGCGGCTCGGGGTGCGGGAGCGGATCAACTTTTACCGGGAATTTTATTTCATCGAGCCGGGCGGGCGGATTTCGACGTTGAAGCGCGGGAGGCTCCCGGCGCCGCTGCATTTCACGGAAGCGTTTCTGGGGATGCACTGCCTGAGTTTGGCGGACAAGGTCGGGATCGGGAAGGCGCTGCTGGCGATCCGGCGGGAGCGGAAGCGGCGTAAGGATCTGGACAGGATCAGCATGCTCGACTGGCTGCTGCAGAAGCGGCAGACGGCGCACGCGATCGACCGGTTCTGGCGGCAGGTGCTGGTGAGCGCGGTGAACGAAGATTTGGACAAGATGGCGGCGATCCACGGCTTCCAGGTCTTCTGGCTGGGATTTCTGGCGAGTGCGGACGGGTACGAGATGGGAATTCCGAACGTGCCGCTCGGGGATTTGTATACGGCGGACGCGTGGAAGCGGATGGGCAATGTGCGGATGAACTTCCGCGCTCCGGTGGAACGGATCGATGGCGAGGGATTCATCGTGGGCGGCGAGCGGGTGACGGCGGACCGGTACGTATGCACGCTGCCGTTCGAGCGGATGGAGGCGGTGGGGCTAAGGGCTCCGAAGTTCGATCACTCGCCGATCACGGGTGTCCACCTGTGGTTCGACAGGGAAGTTACTACGCTGCCGCACGCAACGCTGCTCGATCGCACGATGCAGTGGATGTTTAATAAGGATGGCGGAAAGTATCTGCAGTTAGTCGTCAGTGCGTCGCGGGATCTGACTCCGCTTTCGCGGAAAGAGATCATCGAGATTGCGGTGGGCGACCTGCGGTTGTATTTCCCGCGGGTGAAGGAAGCGAAGCTGGTGAAGGCGCACGTCGTCAAGGAACAGCGGGCGACGTTCGCGGCGGCGCCGGAAACGGAGGCGCTGCGTCCGGGGCCGGAGAGCGAATTTACCAACGTTTACATAGCGGGCGACTGGACGCGGTCGGGATGGCCGGCGACGATGGAAGGCGCCGTTCGCAGTGGATATATCGCCGCCGAAGCCGTGTGTAAGTCGTTCGGCCGGCCTGGCCAGTACTTACTCGCGGACCGCGCATAACCGTGTGTCCCGCCCCATTCGACCTCGTTGTCTTGAGTTCCCACGTGCAACCAGTTATAGTAAATCCAAAGTCTCATTGACGGGGTCGTGCGGATAATTAGCGTTATTTAATGCGCTCGAAGTGTCTGCTGTCCCTGCAGGTTGAGGTTAGGTCCCAAAAGGATATCGCTTATCTATGTTACGAAGACGATTACTTGTAGTGTGTTTAGCGGCCCTGTTCGCTGCGGCAGGGCTGAATGCCCAGGTCGCGGGCCGTTTGAGTGGTAGCGTTGTCGACCAGACCGGGGCCTCGATCCCGGGCGCTACCGTCAACCTTTTTATCCCCGGGGGAAAAGAGCCTGTAATTTCGGGCTCTACGAATGAATCCGGGCTGTTCTCGTTCGTCGCCATCCGTCCCGATACTTATGACGTCGCGGTGGAAGCGAAGGGTTTCAATAAGGCAGTGGTGCGGCAGGTAAAGGTCGCTCCGATTCAGGAGACTGGCCTGCAACCCATCAAATTGGAAGTGCAGTCGGCGACCACGAGCGTGGAAGTGGCGGCGGATGTGCAATCGGTGCAGTTGAGCAATGCGGAGGTGAGTTCGACCATCACCAGCGAGCAAGTGCAGAATCTGCCGGTTCTGGGACGCCAGGTGAGCACGCTGTTCTTGACACAGGCGGGCGTGACCTCGGGGAGCAACACGACCTCGGTGAATGGCTTGCGCAGCTCCTTTTCCAACGTGACGTTGGACGGTATCAATATTCAGGACAATTTCATTCGCACGAACGATCTGGACTATGCGCCGATGCGCACGACGATCGATCAGATTGCGGAGATCACGGTGTCGACGTCGAACCAGAGCACGTCGATCGGCGGCGGCGCGTCGCAGATGGTGCTGTCGACGAAGTCGGGCTCGAACACCTACCATGGCGCGGTGTACTGGTTCAACCGCAACAGCGCACTGGGCGCGAACGATTGGTTCAACAATCAGTCGGGTGTGAAGCGGAGCTTCCTCGATCTGAATCAGGTGGGCGCTTCGCTGGGCGGACGGATCATCAAAGACAAGCTGTTTTTCTACACGAATTACGAGGTGTACCGGAACAAGAAGCAGTCCAGCATACTGCGCACGACGTTGACCGATGCGGCAAAGGCCGGCACGCTCACGTATCGCGATCAGGCGGGCAATCTGTTCACCAAGCAGATGGCGAGCCTGCGTTCCTTCACGACGGATCCGACGATCAAGGCGATGATCGCGCAGTTGCCGGCTGGAAATGCGATCGGCGGCGACGGGCTGAACACGACGGGCTACCGCTTCAACGCGCAATCGAATGAAGACCGCGATCAGTTCGTCTACCGCGGCGACTATTACATGAATTCGAAGAATAGCTTTTCGGGCACGTACAACTACATCAGCAATCCGACGCTGCGTCCCGATGTGGGGGCGTTCTTCACGACGACTCCTCCGGTGCGCAACGTGATTAAAGATCACCTGCTCTCACTGGCATGGCGGTGGACGGCATCGCCGACGCTGACCAACGAAGTACGCGGCGGCTTTATGCGCTCCGACACATCGTTCCTGGGTAGCGATGCGTATCCTTCGGCGATCGTGGCCGGCCTGCTATTCAGCAGCCCGGTGAACACGTTCCTGAATCAGGGACGCAAAGTGAATACGTATTCGTTCCAGGACAACGCGACGTGGCTGAAGGGCAAGCACGAAGTTTCGTTCGGCTTCCAGACGCAGTTGCTGCATGCTTCGCCGTTCAACGATGCCGGAATTGTGCCGACCCTGACGCTGGGCATCAGCACGGCGAATACGACGAATCTGACGGCCGCCGATCTGCCGGGCATTCGCTCGAGCGACCTGACGACGGCGAATACGATGTACGCCAACCTGGCCGGGATTTTGAGCCAGGCGACGCAGACCTTCAACGTGACGAGCACGACGTCGGGCTTCGTCAAGGGCGCGACGAATCTTCGCGAACTGACGCACAGCACGTGGGCGGGCTATGCGCAGGACAAGTGGAAGCTGCTGCCGAACCTGACGGTGAGCTTCGGCGTTCGCTACGAATACTGGACGCCGATCGACGAGAAGAATTCGCTCTTCCTCGCGCCGACGATGTTGAATAACGACGCCAAGGCGACGGTGTTGAATCCGAACGCGACCTTGGATTTCATCGGTAGCTCCGTGGGCCGGCCGTTCTATCAGGCCGATAAGAACAACTTTGCCCCGAACGTCGGATTCGCTTGGGATCCGTTCAAGAAGGGCAAGACCTCGATTCGCGGCGGCTACATGATCGCGTACGTCAACGACAACGTGATCACGACGATCCGCAACAACGTCTCGACCAGCCCGGGCCTGACGTCGGCGCCGCTGCTGACCAACCTGACCTCGTTCCTGGCGAGCCCGCCCTCAATTCCGACGCCGGCCTACAAAGTGCCGCGGACGCTGGCCGATAACTACGCGCTCAACAAGACCAACTCGACCGGCATTCCGTCGGCCGACCTGGTGACGCCGTATGTGCAGCAGTGGAATTTCGGCATCCAGCAGGAGATCAAGGGTGCGATAGTGGCGGCGCGCTACATTGGCAATAAGGGCTCGAAGCTTCTGCGCGTGGTGGATTACAACCAGATCAACTACAACCAGAACGGCTTCCTGGCGGACTTCCAACGCGCGCAGAGCAACGCCGCGCTCGCCGAAAAGCAAGGCCTGGGCTACGTGGGAACGTACAACCCCGCCGTGTCCGGCAGCCAGCAGCTCACCGTGTTCCCGTTGTTGGGGAATGGCGGCAGCCTGACGAGCACGACCAACCAGACGTTCCTTCGTCAGGGACAGGTTGGCGAACTGGCCAACCAGTACATGACGCTCGGCACGAACGGCCCGGTGGCGTTCTACACGAACCCGAATGTGCAGGCGGCGAACGTGGTCACCAACAGCGCGTCGTCGGACTATCATGCGCTGCAGATCGAAGTGACGAAGCGGACGCGGCACGGGCTGCAAGGGCAGTTCAGCTACACGTTCGGCAAGTCGCTCTCGAATTCGGCGGGCGATTCGCAGACGGGTTTGGAGCCGCTGCTCGACAACAACAATCCGCAGCTCGAATGGGCGCGCTCGCCGTACGATGTCCGGCACGCGTTCAAGGCGAACTACTACTACGAACTCCCGTTGGGCAAGGGCAAGAAGTGGTCCGGCAACGCGGTAACGAACGCGGTGTTCGGCAACTGGGCGGTCAGCGGAATCTGGAGCTACCAGGCAGGCGCTCCGTACTCGATTCTGTCCGGCTACGGGACGCTGAATCGCTCGGCGCGGTCAACGTCGACGAATACCGCGTCGGTCAACGGCACGACGCTCGCGCAACTCCAGCCCTTGATGCAGGGGATCTTCATGACGGGCACGGGTCCGTACTTCGTATCGCCCTCGATCATCGGCAGCGATGGCCGCGGCGCTTCGCAGGCGGGGACTCCGAATTTCAACGGACAGATGTTCTTCAATCCGACGGCGGGGAACGTGGGCAATCTGCAGCGGCGCCTGTTCACCGGACCGTGGCAGTGGAGCTGGGATATCTCCTTCAAGAAGTCCTTCATCTACAAGGAGCGTCACCGGCTGGATGTCGGCGTGGATCTGTTCAACTGGATGAATCACCCGACGTTCTATGTCCCGCCGGCAACGGGCGGCGACTATGGATCGGTCACGAACTTCAATATCAATAACAGCACGTTCGGACAGATCAACTCGATGAACTACAACCCGCGAGTGATTCAGCTCTCGGCGTATTACCGGTTCTAAGAGGCAGGAGTCAGTAGTCAGAAATCCGGAGTCAAAATGGCGTGGGCGCTCGGGAAACCGGGCGCCCTCGCTATTTTAGGAGCGCTTTACCAACTTGATT
>JAOAPT010000384.1 GCA_025463045.1 Candidatus Solibacter sp. | reverse complement strand
CCCTGCAGTCCGTGGATCTTGTGCAGGCCGGCGGCGGTCGTGCTCGGCACGATGCTCCACTGCGCGCCGGACTTGCGGAAGTGCGCGGTCCACGAACGGTCGCTCGCGGGCGCGGGGGCGGTGAGCTACTGGCCGTCGACGGTGACGACAGGTTGGCGCGCGGCATCGAGCGGACATCCGCCGGGTCCCATCTCGAGCGTGAAGGCGTTGACGTTCGCCGTGGCGATGGTGATGACGGAATCGCCCGCGATCTCCGCATCGTTAATTTCGGCGACCAGGCTCGCGCGTTCCCAGTGCTTCGCGAGCGAATCGATGGCGACCCACTTCATGCGATTGTAGGCGAGCGTCCAGGTGGTGAACTTCACGCGGCGCGGATAGGCGTCGCGTCCGCGGTCCGCAATCGCATTGAGGATGCGATCGAGCTCCACCTTCGAATCGGGATGATAGCGGTGCGGCGTCTGCGGTCCGGTGATGCGGAGGAGGCGCATGCCTTCGGCGGACATGGCGCGCTCCATCACATCGCCGGCCTGCTGCTGCGGGTCGATCTCGCCGTGGTACTCGACAGTGGGGACGTTGTAGAGATTGGCGGCATAATCGGCGGCGTCGTAGAGGTGCCAGAGTTTTTGCTCCCACTCGGGCGGGAGCTCCTTCAGCTTGAGGAAGTCCTTCGTCTCGCTGAAGCCGGCGCCGGGCGCGACCGCGGCCCAAAGTCCCGCGTAATGCGTGCCGAAGCCCCAGGCGGAGGCGCCGCCCATGCTGAAGCCGCGGACGAGCGTGCGGTTTTCGTCGATCGCGTACTGGCGTTTGACGGCGTCGAGCGCCTCGAAGAAATCGACCTCTCCGGCGAAGCGGTTGGCGTTGCAGAAGCGGCCGTAAAGGTGGAGCACGATGGTGTTGGGCGGCGTGAATTCGCCAGGCGAACGCTGGCGGGCGGTAAGGAAATTGACTTCGCTGAGCGCTTCGTCGCGGCCGTGAAACCAGGCGTCGAGCCGCCAGCGATGCGGCGCGGTGGGCGAGTACGTGGGCGGCACGACGAGGCCGTAGGGCTGCACGCTGCCATCGATTTTCGAGATGTAGCCGCGGGGGATGAGGCCGGTCGCGGTGGTCCACGGCGAGGTTCCGGCGGCGAGTTGCGCGGCGCGCTCCTCGCCCTGCTGCAGGAGTTTCTTCGCGGCGGCGATCTCTGCAGGCTTGAAGAATTCGTTGTACTGGAGCGCGTAGCGCACGGCCTCCTGATAGATCAGGACGTCGGGGAGGAGCGGCGATTTTCTGAGTTGGGCGGTGGCGGCGCCCAGGCGGGCGAGGCCGGCTTCGAGCTCCGCGCGGTCGGCCGCGGGCACCTCGATGCCGATCGCGGGGATAGGCTTGAGAGTGTTCTGGGCATAGGTCGCCAGGCACAGAAGAAAGACAGCGGACAGCCTCTTCATTTGGAACTCATTATCCTAATGACGGGGATATTGCGCAAATACCCGCGAAGTATGTTTCAATCAGGCTTTGCCGCTTGCGGCGCAAATTTTATGCCTTTCATTCACGAAGATTTCCTCCTCGGCAATCCGACTTCGCGGCGCCTGTATCACACGTTCGCCGAAGATCAGCCGATTCTCGACTATCATTGTCATCTTCCGCCGAAGGATGTCGCGGAGAATCGCCAGTTCAAGAATCTCTTCGAAATCTGGCTCGAGGGCGATCACTATAAGTGGCGCGCGATGCGTGCCAACGGCGTGCCCGAGTCGCACTGCACCGGCGACGCTCCGGTGTACGAGAAGTTTCTGGCGTGGGCGAAGACGGTGCCCGCGACTCTGCGCAATCCGCTGTATCACTGGACGCACCTGGAGTTGAAGCGCTACTTCGGGATCGACGAACTTCTGGACGCGAACAGCGCGCCGCGAATCTGGGAGCAGGCGAACGCACTGCTGGCGACGCCCGCGCTGAGCGCGCACGGCATCCTCGGCAAGTTCCGCGTGAAGGCGGTGTGCACGACGGACGATCCGACGGACGACCTGGCATCGCACCAGGCGATCGCGGCTTCGGGACTGGGGACGAAGGTATTCCCGACATTCCGGCCCGATAAGGCGCTTAACGCCCATGCTCCGGAGCTGTTCAACACGTGGGTGGACCGTCTGCAGGATGTCGCCAACACGCATGTGGCGACCCTGGCGGAATTCGTCGACGCGCTCCGCAAGCGACACGATTTCTTCCACGCGATGGGCGGGCGGCTGAGCGATCACGGCGTGAATCATGCGTTCGGGGATTTTCCGACGGAGCACGAGGCCTCGAGGATCTTCGGACGGGCGCGATTAGGGCACGCGGCCACGCGCGAGGAGCACGTCCAGTTCGCATCCTATATGATGCTGGTCTTCGGGCGGCTCGATGCGGAGAAGGGGTGGACGAAGCAGCTTCACATGGGCGCGCGGCGGAATAACAATACGCGGCGTTTCCGCGAGATGGGCGCCGATACCGGTTGGGACTCGATCGGCGACTGGCCGCAGGCCGACGCGCTCGGCAGCTATCTGGACAGATTGGACCAGGAGAATTCCCTGCCGAAGACTGTAGTCTACAACCTGAATCCTGCCGATAACTATGTGATCGCGACGATGATCGGGAATTTCCAGGATGGCGTGACGGCGGGCAAGGTCCAGATCGGCAGCGGCTGGTGGTTCCTTGATCAGAAGGAGGCGATGCAGTGGCAGATGAACGCGCTCTCCAACTGCGGGCTGATTTCGAAGTTCCTCGGAATGCTGACGGATTCGCGGTCGTTCATGAGTTATCCGCGGCATGAGTACTTCCGCCGGGTACTGTGCGACCTACTTGGGCGTGACGTGGAGAACGGGGAATTACCCGATAACGATGAGCTTACCGGCGCGATGATTCGCGATATTTGTTATGGGAATGCCCATCGATTTCTCGGGCTTGGAGTTGACTAGGGTTTAGTGCGCGGGGGCGCTGGTGGTAGCGCTGGCGCCCGGCGTGGCGGTGGAGATACCCGAGTTGCCGGCAACGAGCGAGGCGTTGGCGCCGCCCCAAAGGGCTTGCATTCCGCCAGATAGGTGGATCAGGATGGCGAGTCCGACCAAGGCCACCAGGGCCGTGAGCAGGCAGTACTCAGCAAGATCCTGCCCACGTTCCCCGGAGATTACTTTTCGAAGCGACCGCATCAACCAGAACCCATAGCCAGTGTAGGCCGGGTGGGGACAGTATGGCTATCATCTCTTTCGATATGGGACTATTGGCACTATCTTTTCTAAAGTCCCCGAGAGAAATTGCCGATATGGGAATCGGAGGAACATGTCACGGGCAAAAACTAACCTCGGAGATGCCGTTTGGGATCTTCCGCCGCTCATTCTTCATCCGTTCAACGAACGGATACCGCCCACGGCGCTACTGGAGAATTCCAAAGCGGCGTTGATGCTCTCGGGTTTGATCCCGGGGGACGGAACGGACCAGGAAGATTTGAAGCAGCGGCTGCTTGCGGGGCGCTATTCCGAACTACGCATGCTGTTTTTTCTCGGCAAGGACGTGTTCCGATGGCTGGAGCAGTGCGTGGATTGGTCGTCGCGGATTACGGAGTTGAGCGGCTGTGACATTCATCCGCAGAGCTTCGCCGGTTTGCTGACGGAGAGTCCGCCGGAAGCGGTGAAGGAAAAACTGGTGCGCTGGGGAGTGGCGGATCATGCGTCGATCTTCGCCCGCAGTATCGGAATCAACGCAGTGTTCGCCGATCCACCGGCGATTGGGACACTGACCGAAAACTTGCTGCGCAACTATCACCGCTACGGAGATTTTCTCTTCCGCTGCTATATGGATTCGCAGCCTCACGATGCGCTCGGACCGGAGAACTTCCGTTTCGCGCTTTACGCTTCCGGCGAGTACTCGCGCCTGCTCGAAAGCGAGTGGGAGGCGAAGTAGGACACATTTTCTTTTGGGCGACGACTCTGCGCTGGATGTCATAAAACCATCAGAGGCAGCCCTGGCGCAATGTGCCTGAGATCGTCCGGATCACTCGTGACAACGGCCTGCCCGGCCCTCTGTGCGCACACGACGACGTGGGCGTCGACCACGTCGGATGTCGCGGTTCGGGCCAGTAACAGACCAACCGCCGTGGCATCGGGTCCGTTGAGTGCGACGAGGTCCGTACCGGCCTGTCGAATCAGCCGCGAGAGTCGCGCCTGCCTTGCAGGGTTGCGAACGGCCTGCGCCAGGGCCGTCGCCGGGATTGTGATCCGCATCCCAAGCTCCATCGTGCGCGCGATAAGTGCGAGCACCCGGCGATCATTTCGGTCCAATGCGATCAGACCACCAGCATCGAAGGTGATGCCGCTCATGCAGCCTTCCCTTTCTTCCCTCCTCTCTTCTGCTGCTCTGGGGAGAGAATTGTGTCCGCCCAGGCCCGCTCCTTTTTGGTTAAGGGGCCGCCTGTTTGCTGCAAAGCGTCTTCCAACATCTCCTTCCATCCCGCGGCATCGGAAAGAGCAACCCCCACGGCATGCTGCACGAAGGCGGAAACGCTCGCCGCCTGTCCGGACTCTACCAGCGCGCGAATCTCCTTAACCTGATCGTCGTTAAGCGTGATCGTGATTTTCCTGGTTGCCATACCAAAAACCATACCACGGCGCGTCGTGCGCCCGGCCGTATCTCCAACACTCAGCACAATTCCACACACGCGCAGAGGGAGTTAGAATAAATTCGACATGCAATTCCCGCGTCTCCTCGTAGTTCGCCAGAAGTTTCCAGACCGGAAGATTCCGGACGTCGCCGCCGAAGTGCGGAGTCAACTCACCGCCAGCGGATTCGCCGGCCGCCTGAAGCCCGGGTCGCGCATCGCGATCGGTGTCGGCAGCCGCGGCATCCACAATATCGCCACCATTGTGCGCAACGTCGTGGGGTATTGGAAGGAACAGGGAATGCACCCGTTTCTCTTCCCCGCGATGGGAAGTCACGGTGCGGCGAGCGCGGCCGGGCAGGCCGAAGTGCTCGCGCATTACGGCATCACGGAAGCCACGATGGGCTGCCCCCTGATCAGCCAGCTCGAAGTCGTCTCGCTGGGCAAGACGGCGGACGGTATCGAAGCGTTCATGGATAAGATGGCCTACGATTCCGATGGCGTGATGCTGGTGGGCCGCGTCAAGTGGCACACGGATTTCGCCGGCAAGATCGAAAGCGGCCTGTTCAAGATGATGGCGATCGGGCTCGGCAAGTTCGCCGGCGCGCAGCGCTATCACAGCTACGCCTACCGGCTCGGCCTCGAGCACGTGATCCGCAGCGTGGGTCGCCAGGTGCTGAAGTCCGGTAAGATCCTGGGCGGCCTCGCGATTCTCGAGGACGCGTACCACAATACCGCGAAGATCGACGCCGTTCCGGTGGAAGCGATGGAGCAGCGCGAAGAGGAGAATCTCGCGCTGGTCAAGACCTGGATGGCGAAGATCCCGATGGATCTCGACCTCCTGATCCTGGACGAAATCGGCAAGAACATTTCGGGCGCCGGAATGGACACGAAGGTGGCAAACCGCGGCGTCAATGGCGAGTACAATCCCTGGCCGAACACTCCCAAATTCCAGCGCCTGTTCGTGCGCAACTTGAGCGAGCTTTCCTACAACAGTTCGGTCGGGATGGGGATGGCCGACGTGGTGACCGATCGCCTGGTGAACCGCATCAATTGGGAGCCGACGTGGATCAATTCGCTGACCGCGAATACGCCGGCGGCGATCCGCACGCCGATCCATTTTCCGACCGACCGCGAGTGCCTGGAGCGGGTCATGCCCACCGTCGGGAAGCTCGACATGGCGGAAGTCACGTTCGGGTGGATCCGCAACACGATGGAGCTGACGCGGGTTGCCGTGAGCGAGAATGTGCGCGGGGAATTGGAAAAGAATCCGGCACTCGAGATCGAGAGCACCATCGATTTCGATTTCGATGGCGATGGCAACCTGATCAGCCCGTTCCTACAGGTCGAAGAGACGGCCGGAGCGCACTAACCAGCCCGCCCTCCGGCTGCGAGGCGCCCGGTTTCACCAGGTCGAGCACGATGGTGTACCGGTCGCCGCGCACCGTGGATTGCACGAATTCGAACGGGCGCTCGTTAGGCAGCATCGTGACACGCTCCACCGCGAACACGGGCGATCCGGCAGGAACACCGATCAGTTCCGCGACAGCCGGCTCCGCAAGAGTGGCGAAATACGTCTCCCGCGCGCGCGCCGGATACAGGTGATATTGGCTCTGCAAAATTTCGTATAGCGAAACGTCTTCGGCAACTTCCAGACCGGGAACGAA
>JAOAPT010000376.1 GCA_025463045.1 Candidatus Solibacter sp. | reverse complement strand
TGTTTCATCCGATTGAGCATTTGCGGACCGTGTCCCCAGATCGCTGAAATCACCGAGACTTCCGAATAGCGGCGCGCCTGTCCGGGCAATTGCGGGGCGCCATGGCTGCCGCCGTAGTGACACTCATTGCAGCGGCGCGCGGCAAAGACGCGCTTGCCTTCGGCGAGATCGCCCTCGACCCCGACGAACTGGCGCATCCACAGATAACTCAGCAACTGACGCATTTCATCGGGCGTGAGCGTCGGCACCTGCTGCGCCATGCGCGGTGCGTGATTCCACATGTCGACCGCGATATCGGTGAGCGTCATGTTGCGCAGGCGATTCTCGAGCGCGAGTTTCCCCACGTGGCAATTCACGCAGCCCTTCTGCTCGAAGATGCGATGGCCAGCATCGCCCGACGCGTTGGCGAAACGCGAAACGAGGTGCTGGGTTTCGGGCAAAGTGCGCAAGTACGTGAGAATGTCGTTGAGTTGCGTGCTGGTGAGTTGCTGCCACTCCAGTTTCTGGCGCGCGAAGGCCATGCGCATCCGGTAGCTGTGATTCCACATTTGCTGAACGAGCAGGATCGGGTCGCCGAGCGATTCCCATTTGGCCACGGGGATGGCGCCCTCGGCGCGCGAATCGTTGATGCCGTGGCAGCGTCCGCATTTCGCGGAATCGAAGGTGGACTTACCGCGCTCGGGGTCGCCGGGGGTATCGAAGAAACGCGTGGAGTAGAAGTACGCGAAGAGATCGGCGGCGTCTTTGGGCGCGAGCTTGGGCATCTTGATGCCGCCTGCCTCGATCGCGCCCCACATCGTCGGGGCGTGATTCCACATCGTGCTGGCGAGTCGCGCCGGGGTGTAGCTGCGACTGACGGAGCGACCGAGATCGAGGCCCATCTTGCCGCCGCGCCCGTTGACGGAGTGGCAGCGGATGCACTGCTGATTCTCGAAGACCTTGGCGCCGCGGCGCGAATCGCCCGGAATCACGGGGTGAACCGCGGCGTGGGCGCTCGTGATGGCGAAGATGCCAGGCAACAGAGCGAGGAATAATCGCATAGTTGTCAGTCTATCGAATTAACGAGTGTATCGCGAAGAAAGCGTCCCGCATCGTCGATCGCCTCGCGCGCGAGACACAGGATTCCGGGCATGGTGAAGAAGCCGTGGATCGCGCCGGCGTAGCGTCGCAGTTGAACCTCGGCGCCTGCCCGCACGAGCTTCTGCGCGTAGGCCTCGCCTTCGTCGCGCAGGGTGTCGTACTCCGCAGTAAGGACGAACGCCGGTGCGACGCCGCGCGGAACCTCCGCGAAGATGGGCGATGCGGCGGGGTGACGCGGGTCAACACCCGCCGGCAGGTATTCGGACCAGCCGCGCCGCATGTCGGCAGCGCCGGGTCCATAGCCCTCGGCGAACTGGGTATAGGAGGGCGATGAAGACGTCGCATCGATCATCGGATAGATTAGCAACTGGCAGCGGAGGCGCGGTGCGGGATGCAACAGCGCAACACCCGCGGCAAGATTTGCGCCCGCGCTATCGCCGGCGACGCCGATGCGAACGTCCTGGTGCATTGCCCATTCCACGGCGGAGCACGCGTCCTGGAGTGCGGCGGAAAAGCGGTGCTCGGGTGCGAGACGATAATCGACGGCGACAATGCGGCAGCCCGACGACAGCGCGAGCAGGCGGCACACTGTGTCGTGGCTCTCGAGATCGCCGCTGAAGAAACGGCCGCCGTGAAAGTAGATCACGATCGGCAGAGTCGCGTCGACAGACGGCCAATATTGGCGCGCCCGGACCATCGAATGCAGTTCGAGATCCTCCACGCGCGGCAGCGGCGGCGGAGTTCCGGCGAGTGCCGCGCCACGCCGCATCATCTCCCGTGTAGCGGTGATATCGAGTGAGGAGCGCGGCGGCTGACTCTTCTGACGCTCCAGGTGCGCGGCGATCTCAGGGTCGAGCGGCATGGGCCTTCCCGGAGAGTCGCGCCACGATTTCGCGATAGAAGGTAGGGTGCGATTGCCAGGTCTGCGCCGTCACGATGCGGCCGTCGCACACGGTCTGCTCGGGTATCCAGGTAGCGCCCGCAAGTTCCGCTTCGCGGCGCACATGTTCATAGCAGGTAACGCGTTTGCCCGCGGTCAGCCCGGCGGCGGCCAGGATCTGAACGCCGTGACAGATCGCGAAGATCCATTTGCCCTGGCGGTCGAACTCGCGCGTGATCGCGAGCAGCGCCTCGTTGTTGCGCAGATACTCGGGCGCGCGCCCGCCGAGCAGGAGGATCGCGGCGTACTCCGCTACATTCACTTCGTCGAAGGCGAAGTCCGCCTCGAGGCCATAACCGCGGCGTTCGATGTAAGTGTCCCAACCGGGTTTGAAATCGTGCATCACCAGATTGAGCCTGCGGCGCGCGGGCGCGGCGACGACCGGGTGCCAGCCTTCTTCCTGAAAGCGGTGGACGGCATACAGTGCCTCGTAGGATTCACCTCCGTCGCCCGTGACGACGAGTATTTTGGTCATGCCTCTAATTTACTCGCTCAGCGGTGGCCAGGCGCACACA
Source organism: Candidatus Solibacter sp. (assembly GCA_025463045.1). Taxonomy (GTDB): domain Bacteria; phylum Acidobacteriota; class Terriglobia; order Bryobacterales; family Bryobacteraceae; genus Solibacter. Next base: position 694 of record JAOAPT010000376.1, on the reverse strand, counting down.
GCGCGAGACACGGGGCTGATAAGCTCTAAGCGTGGATGAGAACAAGCCTCTCGCCTGGGTGAGGCGAACGCTGCCTTGGGCAGGCGTGATGGTGGGAATCGTGCTGATTTACGATGGCGCGATTTTCTATTCGCGCTGGAGCCAGACGCGCGAGGGCCAGCGGGAAGAAGCTCGGCTGCAGGCGGAGCAAGCGCGCAAGACGCTCGAGATGATGGGCAGCGACGCGCTCCGGATCACCAGCTTTTATGCGTCCCCGGGAGAGATCCCGCGAGGCGGGCACGCGAACCTCTGCTACGGCGTGAACGGCGCGAAGCAGGTGCGTCTGGATCCTCCGGAGGCCGCGGTGTGGCCGTCGCAGACCCGTTGCGTCCAGGTGACGCCACACGCGGACACTACGTATAAGCTGACGGCGGAGGATGCGGGCGGTCACGCAGTCTCGCAAACCTTCCGATTGAAAGTGACGCGCTAAGTCCGACGAGTGGAAGCGTTGCTTGACGCGGGCCATGCCAAGCAGAGCCGAAGAATCGAGGCCAATCGGAGCCGCGACCGTCAGGGAGCGGTGGTCGCGGGTCCAAACCGGCAACATGGGTGACATCCGTAGCCGGGAACATGGGTAACAGTTGATTGGGATGTAGAAGCTTGAGTTCTCTTAACAGCATGCTAAGAAGTGCATGCCTTGGAAAGAGAGCAGACC
>JAOAPT010000345.1 GCA_025463045.1 Candidatus Solibacter sp. | reverse complement strand
GGCCGGATCGAGTGTGTCGAAATGCGCGGCGCGCATGCCTCGTACTGGTCGTTTCCGATTCAGGATGTGGCGCTGCTGCAGTTGGGTTTCGCCAAGCCGTATCCGTGGCTGCCGCGGGAGCTGGCGTTGTTGAACGCGATCAGCGCGCGATGCCACGAAGCGATCGAGCGGGCGCGCATGCAGACCGAGTTGCGACGGCTGGAAGCCGAAGCGCGGCGCGCCGAGGAAGAAGAGCGGCGACGAATCGGGCGCGACCTGCACGATGAAACGGGACAATCGCTGGTCTGGCTGCGGCTGCACCTGGAGATGCTCGAACGGAAAGCGCCCGCGACAATGCTGCCCGAGCTGGCGCAGGCTCGCGAGGTAACCGGGCGCGCGGTGGAAGATCTGCGGCGGACGATCGCGGCGTTGAGTCCCGCGGTGGTCGAGCGGCTCGGGCTGGCGGCAGCGCTCCGGCACCTGGTGGCGCGCTTCCGCAAACAACATCCGGCACGGGTGGACCTGCGGATTCAGGACGGTGCCCAGGGGATTTCCGTGGAAGGCCAGGAAGTGATCTACCGGGTGGCGCAGGAATCCTTACAGAACGTTCTGAAACATTCCGGGTCATCTCGGGTAAAGCTCTTACTAAGGTCTGCCGATATGAGTATCAGGCTGAGCATTCAGGATGATGGAACCGGCTTTAGCCCGAGTACGGCGGCAGCAAAGCCGATGTCTTTCGGACTTGCGGGAATGCGCGACCGGGCAGCCTTGCTTGGCGGCACGTTAGAAGTGAGCAGCGCTCCAGGTAAGGGCGCCAAAATCTTGTTGGAGATACCGCGGGCATCCGCGAACGGTACGAAGTTATGTCCAAAATAAGAGTTCTTTTGACCGACGACCACACGCTTTTCCGTCAGGGTGTCCGCACTCTGCTGTCCGCCGAGGCCGATATCGAGCCGGTGGGCGAAGCGGCGAATGCGATGGACGCTGTCGCCCTCGCGCAACAGTTGCGTCCCGATGTAGTCCTGATGGATATCGGGATGGCAGGGATGAGCAGCTTCGAAGCGACGCGGCTGATCCGCAAGGAGCGGCCTGAGGTCAAGGTGGTCTTCCTTTCTATGTACGACGACGAAGACTATCTCGCCGAGTGCGTCGACATGGGAGCGAACGGGTACATTTTGAAAGATTCTCCGGCCGAGCAGTTGATCATGGCAATCCGCGAAGTACATCGCGGCGGCAGCTATCTGAGTCCACGCCTGTTGACCAAGCTGGTCGACGATTTCCGCCAGCAGAGCCGCGGCGGAGGTCCGACGCGCGCACCGCGCTTCGGAACGTTGACCAAACGCGAGCGCGAAATCCTCAAGATGCTGGCTGAGGGGAAGTCGGTGAAGGATATCGCCGCTTCGTTCGAGCTTAGCGTGAAGACGGTGGAAGCCCACAAATTCAACCTGATGCGCAAGCTGGACATTCACAATAAGGCCCAGTTGGTGCAGTACGCGATCCAAAAGAAGGTCATCCGGCTGCCTGAAACCACGTTCGCCTGAGCCACGTGTGCCGCTTGAGACGTGTGTCAGTATAGACACGCGCTTAGATTTAACTAAATGACTTAAATTGTTATAGTTACGGATTGGTAGCCATTCTGCATCTTGTCTCCGCGTAATTAAGAAGGAGTCGAAGGTGCTCAGAGTGGAAGATTCAATGAAGAAGCTGGCGGCGCTGACCAGCGTGATGCTGATGGCGGTCGCCGAGTCGATGGCGCAGGAGAGCACGTCCCGTCCCGCGCGACGGATCGTGGTCAGCATCCCGGACCGGAAGCTTGCCGTCATGGAAGACGACCGCGTCGTCCGCGTATTCGACACCGCGGTAGGCGCACCGAAATCCCCGAGCCCCAGGGGAATCTTCACGATCGTCAACAGCATCGCCGACCCCACCTGGTACACCAAAGGAAAAATCGTTGGACCCGGAAAGTGCAATCCGCTGGGCACCCGCTGGCTGGGACTGAGCGTGAAGGGCTACGGCATCCACGGCACCAACGTCCCCTCCTCGATCGGACGGAATGCTTCCCACGGCTGCATCCGGATGCGCAATCACGACGTCGAAGAGCTCTTCAAGATGGTCGCGGTGGGCGATCAGGTCGAACTCCACGGAGAGCGCACTGCGGAATTGAATCGCGTGTTTGGTTCGCCGACCCTCGTGGCGAGCGTTGCCGAGACTTCGGGTCAGTGAAGGAGACGGCCATGGAAAACGTAATTGCTTACCTCGTAATGCCGGCGATCTCGCTCCCGCTTTCGTTCTTTCTGGCGCGGGGCTGCCTGCGCGGTGTCGTGCGGTTGATGAGCGGGTCGGTGCGACGCGATGTGCTATGATCGCGGGCGTGAACGGGTGGTTCGCGGTCTTCTCCGCGCTCCTGGTCTGCCTGCCGCCGGACGCCCGGGCCGCTGACGACCTGAGCGGCGCTGTTCGGGAATTGGCACGCAAAACGGTGGCGTACGCGGGCCGCGGCGAGCCGGTCTCCTTGAGCTGGCGCAATCTTTCCTCTCTTGGTTCGGCCGAATTCAATCAGGCGCGTGCGGCCTTCGAAAGTGCGCTGCGCGAGGCGGGCGGCCGCGCGAGCGAGATCGCGCCGATCGCCGAAGCGCGGCTCACTCTTTCCGAGAACGCGGCGCAGATTCTGATCGTGGAAGAGATTCGCAAGGGCGACGAACGTCAGGTGTGGATCGCCGGCTGGAAGCGCACCGCCGCGGCCGCCCCGGCGAGCGCCGGAATGTCGCTGGAGAAGAAGCTGCTCTGGGAGCAGGAGGAGCAGATCCTCGACGTCGCGCCCCTGGACGATGGAGTGCTCGTGCTCTCGCCCTCCAAGCTTGTACTCCGCGTCCACGGCGCGACGCAATGGCTGCCAGTGACCGCCCAGCGCCCGTGGCCGCGCGATCTGCGCGGACACATTCGGGTGAGCGGCGGCGGATTCAAAGCGTCGCTACCCGGGATGACCTGCATCGGGACGCTCGAACCCGCGCTCGCCGGCGAGTGCCGCGCGAGCGACGAGCCCTGGACGCTCGACACCGGCTCGCACGGCGTGCTTCTCGCCAACTTCGCGGCTGCCCGAAACTATTTCGACGGCAGAGTGGCGGCCGCCAACGGCGTTCGCAAGACGCTGCCGCCATTTTTCTCTATAGCGCCGGTCGAGGAAGGCGGAAAAATCTACTGGGTGGTCGCGTTGCCCGGCGGGCGCACGCAGATTCTGGACGGCGCGTTCGAGGTTGCCGGCAGCGTCACCGGATGGGGCAGCGATCTCGCGTGGACGGAAGCGCGGTGCGGCGGCGGATCGCAAGTTCTGGCGACGCGGGCGGGCGATCCGCACGAACCCGACACGCTGCGTGCCTTCGCGCTCGTGAATCGCGCAGCCGTTCCGTTGACGGCAGCGCTCGACATGCCGGGTCCGGTGACGGCTCTGTGGACCATCCGTGCGAACGCGGCGATCGCGGTGGTCCGTGATTTGGCGACGGGGCGATACGCGGCTTATGGGATTACGGTGAATTGCGGTGAGTAAACGTCACGCAGGACGCCGCGTCCATGGGCCTGAGCTAAGGCGAGGTAATGAAGAACTGAGGCGCGACGGTACTCGCGCTTTGGCGGGCGAGGGAGCGATCACGTGGTTTGGCGGCCACCGCTTGCTGACGCGCGCGGGTCGGATTGGCGGCGTGGTCTTCAACGGCGAGTCCACGCAAGGTAACGAAGATCTCGGCGCGAGCGAGAGAGCGGCCCCGTGGGTCCGCTGCCACCGCTTGCTGACGCGCGCGGCTCGGATTAACGATGAACACACCAAAGGTGATGACGAACTGGGCCCGGGCGAGAGAGCGGTCGCGGGATCCGGCGGCCACCGCTTGCTGACGCGCGCGGCTCGGATGGGAGGCGTGTTCGTCAACGGTGAGTCCGCGCGAGGTGATGATGAACTGGGCTCGAGCGAGGGAGCGGCCCCGTGGGTCCGCTGCCACCGCTTGTTGCGCGCGGGTCGGATTGGAGGCGTGTTCTTCAATGGTGAGCCCTCCCAAGGTGATGAAAAACTGGGGCCTTGCGAGTGCGCGGTCGCGGGATCCGGCGGCCACCGCTTGCTGACGCGCGCGGGCCGGATCAACGGTGATCCCACCAGGGGTGATGAAGAACTGGGCGCGTGCGCGGGTCGGAGTGGAAGCGCGCTTTCATCGGCGCGGGGCAGGCCCACCCGCTTTGCTGTCGGAACACTCCTCGCCCTGATCGCATCCGTCGCGTTTGGCGCGACGCGTCCACAGTATGGTGGGACCCTGCGAGTCGAGGTGAGGCAGAATGCGGAGACCGCCGATCCGCCGCCGCTGCTCGCTAACGGGTTTACGATCTCCCGGTGGGAGGCCGGACGGCGCGCGGTGTACGAGGCAGACGACAACGCGGCGGGCGGACGCCCATTTCTCGACGCGGTCGAAATCGTCATGGGGCGCTCCCTTCGCGAGCAGTTGAACGATTTGGAACTTGGACGCGCGGACGTGGTGGAACTCGGGCCGGCCGAGTTGCGGCGCCTTCCGGCAGGACGCAGAGTGTGGTCATCGTCTCCGGTGCGCGTGCTGGCACTGGTATTCGCACCGCGTTTCGATGACGCGCGCGTTCGGGAAGCGCTCGCACTCGCGGTCGACCGTTCGGCGATCCACGGCGTGCTGTTGCAACGCCAGGGCGAAATCTCGGGGGCGCTGTTACCGCAGTGGCTTTCCGGCTATGCGTTTCTCTTTCCGACAGCGGCGGACCTCGGCCGCGCGCGGCAACTCGCGGCCGGAGCTCGTCCACTTTCGTTGGGCGTGAGCGACCCCGCGATGCGGCCGATCGCGGAGCGGATCGCGCTCAATGCGCGCGATGCGATGCTGCGCGTCACCGTGACCGCGCAACCGGAGAACGCGGACGTGCGTCTGGTAGAGTTGCGCATCACATCGTCCGACCCGGCGAAGGCACTGGCCGCGCTCGCGTCATCGCTCGGACTTCCCGAGCCGAACCACGTCGATACTCCGGAGCAGACCTACGCCGCCGAGCGCGCGCTACTCGAGGGCTATCGCGTGATTCCGTTGATCCATCTGCCGGACGTCTACGGCGTGGCCCCGCACGTCAAGGGCGGCCCGGGCGTGACGCCGCTCGGCGAATGGCGATTTGAGAATCTCTGGCTCGAAGGCGCACGGCCATGATGTTCCGCACGAGGCTGCTGCTGATTTTCACGGTGACGATTGTGGCCGCGATCGGGCTGGTGGAAGCTCTGGTACTGGCCAGCACGCGCGAGGCATTCGAGCGCGCACAGGCGCAGCGCACCGCGGTTCTGACGGCGCAGTTCCGCAATGAATTCAAGCGCCGCGGGCAGGAGACGGTGCGCACCGTGACCGCAATCGCGTCGCTCGACGCAGTCCGCAAGATCGCGCTGCAACCCGAGACGGCGGAGTATTACGACGCGGCGGCTCCGCTGGCGCGCTCGCACGCTCTCGATCTGCTCGAGCTCGTGTCGGGCGACGGCACGATCGTGAGCAGCGCCGAATGGCCGGCGCGGTTCGGCTACAAGGAAGACTGGCTGACCTCGGGCGAAGATTGGAGTTCACGAGGAGCCTTTCTGCGGCGCGAGGAGCTGGAACAGCGCACCACGCTTTCGCTGGTCGCAGTGGGGGTCGCGGCGGAAGGCGATCGCAAACTCTACGTCGTCGGCGGGCAGGAGCTCGATCGCGATTTCCTGGGCACGCTGGTACTGCCGGAAGGCATGCGGGTGTTGCTCTATCAGAATCTGGAACCGCAGTTCACGCCGGCGAATCTGATTGGGGCGGCGGGTCCGGCGGCGCACGCCGAAGTCCTGCGCCCCCTGATCGAGCGCGTACTGCGCGAGCGGCGCGAACTCTCGACGACGATCGGCAGCGGCGCGGACGCCGAAAGTTTTCAGGC
>JAOAPT010000176.1 GCA_025463045.1 Candidatus Solibacter sp. | reverse complement strand
GAGCCGCGCGCGTGAGCAAGCGGTGGTCCTGGGTTCTTCAACGGAGCTCGCGAGGTACGGCGACCGCCGCTTGGATTTCGCCGCCGTTGTAAGAAAGTAGCGATTTGCGTGACTACCTTGAATGTGGAAGGCGAGCAGGACGAGCGATACCGCGAGGCGGCCGGCCTGTATGGCGCGGCGCTCGAACGGCTGGCGCGTGCATACGAGGCGGATGACGACTGGCGGCGCGATTTGCTGCAGGAGATCCATCTCGCGTTGTGGCGCAGCTTTGCGGGGTGGGACGGCCGATGCTCGCTGCGCACGTGGGTGTACCGGGTGGCACACAATGCGGCGGCGTCGCACGTGATGCGGCAGCGTCGGCGGAATGCGCCGGTGCTGGTGACGCTCGAGGAGTTGGAAACGCGGAGCGACGGCGCGGAGGCCGAGGCGTCGGCCGGACAGCGGGCCGCGCTCGAGCGGCTGCTCGGGCTGGTGCAACAACTGAAGGCGGTGGACCGGCAGGTGATCCTCTCGTATCTGGAAGGAATGGATGCGGCGTCGATTGGAGAGATCACGGGCTTGGCGCCGGGTAACGTGGCGACGAAGATTCACCGCATCAAGGCGTTATTGAGCAAGCGGTTTCACGAAGGGGTGCGGCATGCCGAATGACGACCCGATGAAAATCTGGCAGGAGCAGCCTGTCGAAGGGACGGCGATTTCAATGGACGAGATCAGGCGGCGGGCCGGGCGGTTTGAGTACAGAATCCGGAGCCGGAATAAGCGAGAATATCTCGGCGCGGCAATAGTGGCGATCATGTTCACCTTTTATCTCTTTCACTTTTCCGATTGGGCGATCCGCGTGGGATCCTTGCTGGTGTTGGCGGGAACAGCCTACGTGGTGGCGCAACTTTACCGGCGTTCGTCGCCGCTCGCGCTGCCGGGCGAATTAGGCCTCACGGGATCGGTGGAATTCTATCGGCGGGAATTGGTTCGGCAGAGGGACTTGCTGCGGAGCGTGTGGAGTTGGTACCTGGCTCCGCTGGTGCCGGGGTTGCTGGTGATTAGCAAGGGTAAGATCGTCACGCTTGCGATCAACGTCCTGGTGTTCGGCGGCGTTTGGTGGATCAATCAACGGGCGGCGGACCGTCTTACACGGCAGATCGAGGAGTTAGACCAGTTATGAGACAGTTACTCGGATTGACGTTATTTGCCATGGCATTGCGCGGACAGACAGCGAGCGATGCGGAAATACGGGCGATGCTGGCCGACCGCATCGACACGCTGCATCAGAGTGTCGGAATCGTGGTGGGGATTATCGACGGCAGCGGGCGGCGGTATGTGAGTTATGGGCAGATGGGACTGAAGGACGCGCGCCCGGTCGGGACGGACACGGTCTTCGAGATCGGGTCGACCACCAAGGTGTTCACGTCGACGATTCTGGCGGACATGGTGCGGAAGGGCGAGGTCGCGCTGGACGATCCGGTCGCGAAGTATCTGCCGAAGGAGGCGAAGATACCGGAGCGCGGCGGGAAACAGATCACCCTGCTCGACCTGGCGACGCACAGCTCGGGACTTCCGTCGCTGCCCTCGAATCTCAAACCGAAGGACGCGAACAATCCGTATGCGGATTACACGGACGCGCAGCTCTGGGAGTTCCTCTCGGGCTATCAGTTGACGCGCGATGTCGGGACGAAATTCCAGTATTCGAACTTGGGCGTGGGACTGCTCGGGCAGGCCTTGGCGCGGCGCGCGGGAATGGACTACGAGGCACTCGTACGTGCGCGGGTGACCGGCCCGCTGAAGATGGAGAACACGCGGATCGCGTTGACGCCGGCGATGAAGGCGCACCTTGCCGCGGGGCACACGGCAACGCGCGAGCCGGCGGAGAACTGGGATCTGCCGGTGTTCGCTGGCGCGGGTGCGCTGCGCAGCGATGTGCGCGACATGCTGACGTTCGTCGGCGCGCCCCTGGGGTATGTGCAATCGCCGCTCGCGGAGGCGATGGCGTCGATGACAAAAGTGCGGCGTCCGGCGATGGGCGACATGGAGATCGGGCTCGCGTGGATTGTGCCGAAGGCGACGGAGGCGCACGAGATCTACTGGCATAACGGCGGGACGGGCGGGTATCGCACGTTCATGGGGTACGACGCGAAGACGCGCGTGGGGGTAGTGGTGCTATCGAATATGTCGACTAATGTAGGGGTGGACGATATCGGAATGCACCTGCTGAATCCGGCGGCTCCGCTGGCGAAACTGCCGGTTTTATCGGCGCACAAGGAGATCAAGCTCGCGCCGGAGGCGCTTGAGAAGTATGTGGGCGTGTATGAGTTCGCGCCGAACGTGACGCTCACGGTGACGCGCGAGGGCGGGCAGCTATACGCGATGTTGACGGGCCAGCCGAGGTTCGAAGTTTATCCGGAGACTGAAAGGGATTTCTTCCTGAAGGTGGTGGACGCGCAGTTGACGTTCGATGGCGATGCGGTGGTGCTGCATCAGAACGGGCGGGATCAGCGGGCAACGAAGAAGTGAGGCGCGCCATCTGGGGCGTACTATCTGGGGCCTACTACCTACGGTGCGCCTCACGGCTGCTATTTCTTGGCGGCAGGCTTCGGTGCGGCGGGCGCGGCGGCCGGAGCAGCGCCCGCGACGGGGTGCTTCTGGTCGTAGAGCTTCACGATGTCAGGCGTGATGTTCGCGGTTTCGGCGGCCCACAGGACGGGCTGGGCGGCGTCCATCACCACGGTGTAGCTGTTCGCACGGGCGTACTCATCGATGATCGCGCCCATCTTCCCGCTGATGTCCTGCATGAGTTGATTGTCGGCGGTCTCGGCGTCGTCGCTGAGATCCTGCGCGTCGCGGTCGAAGATCTTCTTCTTCGACGCGAGTTCCTCGGAGAGTTTCTGGCGGGCTTCGGGCGAGAGAGTCGCGCCGCCTTTGCGGAGGCGGTCGTCGATCGTGACGAGTTCGGCCTGCAGTTTTTCGACGGCGGTCTTGCGGGTGGCGAAGGTGGCCTGCATGGCGGCGGCGGCCTTGCGCCCATCCTGCGTACTGAGCATGGCATCGCGCATGGCGACGATGGCGACTTTGGCGGCGAGCGCGGGTTTCTGCGGCGCGGTCTGCGAGCGGATGGAAACGGCGACGGCGCCCAGGATCAGAAGTCCTGTCAGGATGGAATTGACTTTCATAGGGATGGTCCTCGTTCCTCGGATACTATCATCGGGGCGGCAATTTGTAATCTGTATCGTTCCGGCACAACTGTGAAGACTGGCATACTGTTGTCTTGAGTTTATTCGCGTGGCGGCGTCTGCCTTTTTATCTCACCTTCGGCTCCGTGGCGATGGTGTTGTGCTCGAATTCGGCATCGAATGTGTTGATCGCGGCGGCGTTCCTGGCGCTGGTGTTCGGTCATTTCCGCTTTGGGGATGCGATCCGGTTTCCGCCGGTCGCACTGCCGCTCGGCTTGTTCTTCGCGAGCACCGTGGCGGCGGTAGTTCTCTCCGGGCACGCTTCGCACGGCTGGCCGGGGATCCGCAAGTTTTACCTCTGTTTCGTGCTGCTGTTAGTCGCCAGCACGTTCCGCAAACTCAGTGAAGTGCGCGCGTTGGTGATGACGATGGCGGGCGTGATGACGCTCTCCGCGCTGTGGAGCTTCGCGCAGTTCTGGCGCAAGATTCAGGAAGCGTCGGCGGCGCATCAGGACCTCCGCACTTACTACACGACCAAGCGAATAACCGGCTTCACGAGCCACTGGATGACGCTCTCCGGTGAAGAAATGATGGTGCTGCTGCTGGTGTGCGCGCTCGTCATGTTCGCGGCGCGCGATCGCTGGACGGGCTGGCTGATGGCGGCGGGCGTAGCGATCGCAGTGTCGCTGGTGCTGGGCTACACGCGCTCGATGTGGATGGGCGCGGCGCTTGGCGCGGGCTATCTGGTGTGGTGGTGGAAGCGGCGGTTGCTGCTGCTCGCGCCGGTCCCGCTGGTGCTCCTGCTCGTCCTGAATCCGTTCGGCGTGGGCGAGAGGATCAAGAGTGCGTGGAAGCCCGCGGGCGATCTGGATTCGAACCAGTTCCGCGTGGTGTGCCGGCGCGCGGGGTGGGACATCGTGAAGGCGCATCCGTGGTTCGGAATCGGGCCGGAGCAGGTGAATCAGAACGCGCAATTGCTGAGTTACATTCCGGCGGACGAACCGCGTCCGCTGCCGACGGGCGCCTACATTCATCTACATAATGTGTATCTGCAGTATGCGGCGGAGCGCGGCGTGCCGGCCCTCGTTTTCTTCCTGTGGTGGATCGGTAAGATGCTGCTCGATTTCGTGAAGGCGGTCCGCAAGCAGCGCAGCTTCGCGCTATACGGGGCAATCGCGGTGATGATCGCGGTACTGAGCGCGGGCTGGTACGAATTCAATCTGGGGGATGGCGAGATCCTCACGTTGTTCCTGGCGGTGATGGCGTGCGGGTATGCCGGCATTGCACCCGACACTGCAAAGGGATACAGTAGCGCGCAAGGAGCCTTTCCATGCCGCAAGACCGCAGACAATTTCTTGCTACCGCTTTGAGCGCCGCACCGATGTTCGTGCCGCGCAGTGCGTGGGGTGCCAACGACCGACTCGCCTACGGCTTGATCGGCAGTGGAGGCCGCGGCCGCTATCTGCAGGGCAACTTCCAAAAGCTCGGCGCGGAGTGCGTGGCGATCGCCGAGGTCTACGAGCCGAACCTGAACAATGCGCTGAAGACCACGCCGGACGCGAAGCAGTATGTGGATTATCACGAGCTGCTGGCGCAATCCGGAATCGATGCCGTGGTGGTGGCGACGCCCGATCATCAGCACGCGCCGTGCCTGTTCGCGGCGCTCGATGCCAAGAAGGACGTGTACCTCGAAAAGCCGATGTCGCATTCGATCGAGGAGAGCCAGCGGATGATCGCCGCGGTGCGGAAGACGGATCGCATCGTGCAGATCGGGATGCAGCGGCGCAGCGCGCCGGCGGTGATCAAGGCGAAGGAGGTCTTCGACAGCGGGATTCTCGGCAAGGTGACAATGGTCAAGCCGATGTGGAATTGGAACGTGTCAAAGGCGCTGGACAATTCGCCGCTGCCGGGCAAGCTGGATTGGAATCGCTTCCTCGGCAAGGCGAAGCAGCGCGATCTCGAGCCGATGCGGTTCCGGAGCTGGCGATATTTCTGGGACTACTCGGGCGGCAACATGACGGACCAGGGCACGCACCTGATGGACGTCGTGCAGTGGTTCACCGGCGCGGGCTTCGCGAAGAGCGCGGTGAGTTACGGGCAGACGGCGAAGAATACGGGAAGCGAAGTGCCGGACGTATTCTGCGCGGTCTTCGAATATCCGAAGCTGATGGCCACGTGGACGCTGAACTACTGCAATTCGTACGATAACGATTGGAGCGTACAGTTCCAGGGCGACCAGGGGACGATGCTGCTGAACACGGCGGGGTTCAAGATCTGGGCGGAGCCGTGGCTGAAAAATCCGCAGCCGGTGCAGGAGATGGCCGCGCCGATTCCGATCGAGCCGCACATTCAGAATTTTATGGACTGCGTGAAGTCGCGGAAGCAGCCGAACGCGCCGGTGGAAGTGGGGGCGAGCGCGGTAAGTGCTCCGCATCTGGCGAACGTGGCGTTCCACGGAAATCGCCGCGCGTATTTGAGCGCGGACGGCACCAAAGTAAGTTAGGGAGGACGGATGAAGATATCGAGAAGGCAGTTGGCTGGGTTAGTGCCCGCGCTCGCGGCGGCGCAGACGGCCGCGAACAAGGAGAGGGTGGTGCTGGCGTCGAAAACATATAAGTACGAAGACATGGCCGTGAAGCAGAACGGCGAGAACAATCAGCGCGCGGTGTTCGACGGGAAGAATCACTCGGGCTTCGGGGTGGAGCTGCATATCACCGAGCTGGGGCCGGGAAAGGCTCCGCACGCTCCGCATCGTCACGTGAATGAAGAGGCGCTGATGTTGCGCACGGGGCAGTTGGACGTGACGATCGAGGGCGTGATGACACGCGTGACGGCGGGCAGCGTGGTCTACGTGAACTCGAATGAGTTACACGGGTGGGTCAATCCAGGCCCGGAGAGGGCGCAGTATTTCGTGATCGCGCTTGGGAAGGAAGGGTAGGGCACTGCTTTGAGGTTGCTGTAACATGACGAGCGATACGAAGAGCCGTTCCTGGCTGGCAAGGAATGGGAAAAAACTTGCCGCTGTAGTATTGTGTCTGGTCGGAATTGTCTCCGTTCTCGTCGCGTTCCATGACGCGGAGGCGACCAAACTCGCGCTGGCCACTGCGTCCTCTGATTCAGCGGTTGTCGAACGGCTGGGAATGCCAATTCATGCCGGTTGGTTCATTGGTGGCATGATCGAAGTTACCGCTGGGTTCCGCAGGGCGGAACTTGCGATACTAG
>JAOAPT010000308.1 GCA_025463045.1 Candidatus Solibacter sp. | reverse complement strand
CACCGGTAGTCTCGTGCAAGCGTCGAACGGTCTCCTGCCCAGAGCCGCAGGTGATGAGCCCCACGCCGATCGGCCGTAATCCCGCAGCATCTCCCACAGCGTGTCGGGACGCTCGCCGGAGATTGTGTCCATCGGCGTTAGATCGAGCGTGATCATCGTTGCGATGCGGCAAGCCAACTTTTCTTCGACTGCGGCAGCCGCACTCAACGCCGCGGTCAGACTCCGCGAATCGAGATAGCCCGCAAGATGAATCGCATCGACGCCGTTAGTCCACAGATAGAGGACATGCTCGCGATAAGCCGCTACATGCTCTTCGAATAAGTGGCGCGGGCGGAACGCGAGCAAATCGCCACCCTCGCCCACCGCTTCGGCGGCGAATTTCCGATCGCCCGCGGCTCGGCGCGCAATTGCGACTGACGCCTGATTCCATCTACGCCGTAACGCGCGAGCCGCACTGTCAAAATCCGCCGGGCAGAATGGATGCGCGCCAATACTCAGCGTCTCGATAGTTCCGAATGAGTGAGGTTCAGATTCGGGTGCGAAAGGTCTTCGAAATCCCGCCAGGCGGGATTCCCAGGCGACATCTTCATCAACAGCACCCGATCAATGAAGCGCCTGTTCGAGCCGCGTCACTGAATCCAAGGGAACGCGGTGATCCGCAACTTCGCCGCGCCGTAGGGCACGAGCGTGACCGTCTCCTCGGGCCGCTTGCTCGTCACCGGGCTAACGGGGAGCACGCCGGGGGAATCGTCGACCAGCGTCCACTCGGGAAGGCGGCGCGCCTTCGCGGTGATCTCGACGGGTGCGGCGTCGGCGCGGAAGGGCTGCTGGCCGATCGCCTTTTCGATCACCGGGAACGCGCCCTTCACCAGCGCGTAATTCCACGGCGTGGTCGGGTAGACTTCCCAGTCCGACGCCGGGCCGGTCTGCTTGATCTTGTTCCAGCTCTCGCCGATGCGCAGCGAGTACACCAGCGGGCCGCGCTCTACCGAAATCGAATTGTTGAACCACGTCGACGTGCGCACCGCCATCGGGAAGTGCAGCTCGACTCGATCGCCCGCCTTCCACGCGCGCTGCACGCGGAAGAACTCGCCGGCCTTCACGCCGGATTGCGCCTGGTCGTTCACCGACACCGTCGCGCCTGTCGCCCAGCCCGGAATGCGCAGCACCAGCGGGAACGCGCCCGCCCCGGATTTGACGATCAGCGACACACCCTCGCGGAACGGATAGCCCGTGACTTCCTCGATGGTGACGCCGTTGCTCGTGACTTCACTCGGCCCGTACGCGACCGCCGCGAAGCCGCCGTCGTTGGTCGCCATCCACAGGCTCGCGGCGAGTTTCGGCCAGCCCTGATGCATGTTCGCCGTGCAGCAGCCGAAGTTCGGCTCGAGTCCGAAAATATTGCTCTCCGGACCATTCGTCGCCCACCGGTGATTCGAGATCGAGCACATCACCTGATTCGCCTGCTGATCATATTGATGCGACCACATGTCGGCGCTGATCGTCGCCGGCAGCGCGTTGTAGGCGATCTTTTCCAGGCGATCGCCGAACGCCGCATCGCCCATGATCGACATGTCCTGCTCGAGCGAGAACATCGCCTCCACGACGGCGCACAACTCGGTGCCCTGTGACGGATCGCGTCCCGAGAAATGTTCGTCGGCGCTGAAGATCCCCGAAGGCTGTCCGTGATAGCGATCGAGCGCGTCGAACATCTTGTATAGCGCGTCGCGATCGCCCTTCTCGCCGGTGATCAGCCACCAGACCGCCGCGGCCTTCATCGCCATCGCGTTGTTCACGCCGTGTGTCGAGAGGTTTGCCGCTTTCTTCGCGACCTTATCGCGCGTCTGGAAATCGGCGAACTGCGCCTCCCAATCGTGACCCTGCTGATGCAACTTGCGGGCCAGATCGAGTAGCGCGCGATCGCCGTTGCGATTGTAGAGCCACAGCACGCTGAGCACTTCGTCGTGCCAGCGGAAGATTGCCCACTCCTTCAACGGGCGCTGATCGATGTGCTTCGCCTGATACGCGAAATATTTTTCCATTGCCGGAATCACGCGCGCGTCGCCGGTCGCCTCCTGATATTGCATCAGCGCCTTGAGCATCACGTAGTTCGGCCACCAGTCGGTATTCTTCACCGGACCGAGCCAGCCGTCCGGCTGCTGGTGATCGAGCGCCCAATCCATCCACGTCTTCACTTTCGCGATTAGCTTCGCGTCCCTCGTCAGGTACGCCAGCGGCACCAAGCCGTCGAGGAAGTAAGGTCCGCGCTCCCATCCCTCGCCAGTGCCGCCGAGCCACGCGCTCTTCGGTCCGAGGTCCGGCCAGAACTCGTCGATGTGCCCGCTCAGGCCGCCGGCCTGCAGTCTCAACTGGTCGAGCAGCCAGCCTTTCGGCATCACGCTGCCCAGCGGAAGCTGGTTGAAGGCGTTCGCCTGAAGCGGTGTACGGTTGGGCACCGGCGCGGCAATCGCGCTGATCGCCAGGACCGATAATAGACATGGAATGATCATTCGCATCCCAGTGTGCTAATCTCAAAACCCAAGCGCAAGCGGCCTCTACCGCTTTGAGGAGACTATGTCGTCATCCGAGTTGCGTTACCAATCCGGATTCGGGAATGAGTTTGCGACTGAAGCCTCGCCCGGGGCGCTTCCGGTCGGGCAGAACTCACCGCAACACGTGCCCTTGGGACTTTACGCCGAGCAGTTGAGCGGCAGCGCGTTTACCGCCCCGCGGCATCTCAACCGGCGCACGTGGACGTACCGCATACGGCCTTCCGTCACCCACAAGCCTTACATCGAACATCCGGGCGGCCTGATCCGCGGCACGTTCGACGAACTGCCCACGCCGCCGAATCAACTGCGCTGGAACCCCTTTCCGATTCCCACCGAACCGACCGACTTCGTCGATGGACTGATCACGCTCGCCGGCAACGGCGACCCGGCTGCGCAGAGCGGTGTCGCGATCCACATCTACACGGCCAACGCGTCAATGCAGCGCCGCTATTTCTACACCGCCGACGGCGAGCTGCTGATCGTGCCGCAGCAGGGACGCACGCGGATCGCGAGCGAGCTCGGGATTCTCGACGTCGCGCCTGGCGAGATCTGCGTGATCCCGCGCGGCATCAAGTTCAAGGTCGAGCTCCCCGACGGCGCGTCGCGCGGCTATGTCTGCGAGAATTGCGCCTCGCCCTTCCGCCTGCCCGAGCTCGGCGCGATCGGCGCCAATGGCCTCGCCAACGCGCGCGATTTCCTCGCGCCAGTCGCCGCCTACGAAGATCTTGACGCGGAGTGCGAGATCGTCGCCAAATTCCTCGGGCGCCTCTGGGTCGCCGAGATCGATCACTCGCCGCTCGATGTTGTCGCGTGGCACGGCAACTACGCGCCCTACAAGTACGACCTGGCGCGCTTCAACTGCATCAACACGGTGAGCTTCGACCATCCCGATCCGTCGATTTACACCGTGCTGACTTCGGCCGCCAATGTGGATTTCGCGATCTTCCCGCCGCGCTGGCTGGTGGCCGAGCACACGTTCCGTCCGCCCTGGTTCCATCGCAACTTGATGAACGAATTCATGGGCCTGATCTTCGGCCAGTACGATGCGAAGGCCGAAGGCTTTCTTCCCGGCGGCGCCAGCCTGCACAACTGCATGTCGGGGCACGGACCCGATGCCGAAACTTACCAGCGTGCGAGCACCGCCGAACTCAAGCCGGTGTATCTCGCCGACACGCTGGCCTTCATGTTTGAAACCCAACTGGTGCTGCGCCCGACGCGCTTTGCGCTGGAAAGCAAGATCCTGCAGCACGAGTATTACGAGTGTTGGCAGGGTTTAAGAAAGCAGTTCAAAGGCAATGTCTAAAGCCCTGCACGCCCTTATGGAAGGCCTGATCGATTACGCGGGACTTTTTCCTCCGGCCTCTCTCGAAATGGCCGACGCCGCGCGCAATTACGAATCGTACCTGGACGGCGAATACTCCTGGGCGCTCGGCCGCTTCGTAATTCCCGCGGCCAAACTCAGCGAAGCCGATAACTCGTGGAAGGTGAGCGTGATCGGCGTGCCGCCGCGCTGGGTGGAATCCTGCGAGATCAAGATCGATCACGCGCCGCAGGCCGCGGGAGTGCTCTCAGGCGCACCGCAGGGCGTCACCACGTATTTCGAAGTTCCGCTGAACGAAGACCCGAGGCCGCTCGCCGGGATGGGCGTGCGCGCCAAGATCCGGCTCGGCGGCCTGACTCCGGAAGCCTTCCCCTCGTGCGCCGACCTCGCGCATTTTCTCCACTCCGCGGCGGCGGCCAACGTGGCTTTCAAGGCGACCGCCGGATTGCATCATCCGATCCGCTCGCTGCATCGCCTGACCAACGACCCCGACAGCCCGTCGGTGATGATGCACGGCTTCGTCAATCTCTTTCTCGCGGCGGCATTGTTGTGGCATCGCGGCAGCACCGAGGCCGATGCGCTCGCTACCCTTGAAGAAACTTCGCCCGACGCGTTTCGCTTCGAAGAGAATTGCGTGAGCTGGCACGGGCGCTCGATGACAGCGTCCCAGATCAGCTCGGCGCGCCGCAAGTTCGCCATCAGTTACGGCTGCTGCGCGTTCGAAGAGCCGATTCAAGGTCTCAAGGATCTCGGCTGGCTATGACCGATTTCCCGATCCAGAACCTGCCGTACGGCGTCTTCCGGAACGGGGATGGGCCGGTCTCGATCGGCATAGCGATCGAGGATTTCATTCTCGATCTGCGTGTCACCGCCACGGCCGGTTCGCTCAAGTCGCTGCCGCCCGAAACGCGCCGCGCCTGCGCTGCCGAATCGCTCAACGCCCTGATGGCGCTCACGCCCGCGCACTGGCGCGAGTTGCGCGCGCGCATCGTGGACCTGCTGTCCGGCGAGCCCTACCTGGTGCCGATGAAGGACGCCGTGATGCTGCCGCCCGCCGTGATCGGCGACTACACGGATTTCTACGCGTCGATCTTTCACGCGACGAATGTCGGCAGTCTCTTTCGCCCCGACAATCCACTGCTGCCGAACTACAAGTACGTGCCGATCGGCTATCACGGACGCGCGTCCTCGATTGTACTGAGCGGCGCGGCGATCAGGCGGCCCGCGGGTCAGGCGCAAGATCCGGGCGCGACCACGCCGCGCTTCGGGCCCACGCGCGCACTCGATTACGAACTCGAGGCGGGCTTCTTCATCGGAACCGGCAACGCGCTCGGCGAAGCGGTGCCCATCGAATCGGCGGAGGACCAGGTCTTCGGCATGTGCCTGGTGAACGATTGGTCGGCGCGCGACATTCAGGCGTGGGAATATCAGCCGCTCGGTCCATTTCTGGGAAAGAGTTTCGCGACGACGATCTCGCCGTGGGTGGTGACGATGGAGGCGCTCGAACTCTATCGAGCGCCGCTCTACCAACGGCCGGAGGGTGACCCGGCGCCGCTGCCGTATCTGGATTCCGCGCGCAATCGCGTGCGCGGCGCGATCGATCTCACGTTGGAAGTCGAGATCACCAGCGCGCAAATGCGGGCGCGCGACATGGCGCCGTTCCGCCTGAGCCGCGGCAACTTGAAGGATCTCTACTGGTCCGTGGCGCAGATGGTGGCGCACCACACGTCGAACGGCTGCAATCTGCGGCCCGGCGATTTGTTGGCGAGCGGCACGGTGTCCGGCCTGTCGGCGGAGTCTCGCGGATGTCTGCTCGAGATCACGCGGCGCGGCGCGGACCCCGTCGCGTTGCCCACGGGCGAACTCCGCAAGTTCCTGGAGGACGGCGACGAGATCACCCTTCGCGGCTACTGCGAACGTGCAGGCCTGCCGCGCATCGGGCTGGGAACGTGTTCGGGAACCATCGCCTTGGGCTAATGACTGGCCGGGGCGCTGTCATCGCCGGAGTCTCGATCACGCGGCGCGGCGCGGACTCCCCATCGTGCTGCCCACGGGCGAACTCCGCAAATTCCTGGAGGATGGAGACGAGATCACGCGCCGCGGACCCCGTCGCGCTGCCCACGGGACGAGATCACCCTTCGCGGCTACTGCGAAGGTGCAGGCCTGCCGCGCACCGGGCTGGGGAGGTGTTCGGGAACCGTCGCGTTGGGCCAATAATTGGCTGGGCCACGCCCGGAACACGCGTGTTATCAACGACGGCTCGCGAAGCCGGCCAATCGGTCGGCCCGAAGCCGGCCATCGACGCGGCTATTTCACCCACATCGTCCCGGCGTTGCTGTCGACGCCGCCGACCGTGATGATGACCGGATACTTCCCGGGGCTGAGATTTGGAATCTCGAGATTCGCCTGCGCCAGGCCGACGAACCCCGGTGTCAGGCCGAGGAACTTGATCGAAGTATCGAAGCCGCCGATCTTCGCCGTCGCGGGGGAGTTGGCTTGCGAGAGCGTCGTTGACGGCGCGGCGGCGCCGGTCGCCACGGGGTTATCGAGCGGGCCGATGCCGATCAGGTAGGCTGTCACAATGGAGCCTTTCGGGGCCGCGTTGGCCTGGCTGTTGAACGTGAAATCCTGATTCTGCACGAGGGCGGAGCCGTCGCTCGCCAGCAACAGATACGGCGCGGTTTTGGCGACGGGGAACGACACCTGCGCGCTTGTGCCGCAACCCGCGCTGACGGTCGCTGTGGCGGTACCGGTCGAGATCTCGTAGGGCAATTGGAAATTGATCTGGCCGGAGCTCACATAGATCAGCGGGACCGTCGCGCCGTTCACCGTCACGGTGGCTCCGCCTAGAGTGGTGCCGAGCGGCACCGAAGGCGCGCTGAAAATTCCGCCGCCGAGATTGCTGCCGTAGATGCTGACAAGCGACCCGGGCGCGACAGGTGCGGAGGAGGAGGTCGCGGCGTTGACGATGCCGCCCGGAGAAATCACGGTGCTGGCGGTGCCGGCGGCGACCTGCGCGACGAAGCCATCGGCCGCGCCCCCGCCGTACTTGGTCTGGACCGCGCCGGCCGTAGTGGGGAAGGCCGCCGACGTGGTGGTGCCGGCGACAACCAGCCCGGTGGTGCAATTCACCGCCACGGCGTAAACGAAATCGTCGCCGGTGCCGCCGAGATAGCTCGAGAACTGCATCGTCTTCCCGTCGGGGGAAAGGGCGGTGACGGTACCCTCGACGCCGCCGCGATTGGTCGTCTGGAAGCCGAAGCTCTGCGGAAAGTTCGTTGAGTTGGTGCTGCCGCCGATGTACGCATTGCCGTTGAAATCGATGCCGATGGAATTGCCGACCTCATCGGCGGTGCCGCCGATATAGGTGGAGTAGGCGAGCGTCTTGCCATCCGGGCTGAGTTTGGCGGCGATGATATCGTGCGCGCCGCCGCCGTAAGTTCCTTGCACCGCGTTGGCCGTCGGGAAATTGGTGGACGTGGTATCGCCGGTGAGGTAGACGTTGCCCGATGCGTCGACGGCCAGCGAATTGATCTCGTCATCGCCGGTGCCGCCGAGATAGGTGGACCAGGTGAGCGATCCGGCGGACGACATGCGGGCCACGAAGGCATCGATTCCGCCGGCATTCGCGGCCTGCACGCCAGCGGAGGATCCGGCAGGAAAATCGGTGGAGGTGGTGGAGCCGGCGGTGTAGACGTTGCCGGCGGCATCGAGTCCAAGGCCGAAGATGTAATCGTCGCCGCTACCGCCGAAATAGCTGGAATAGAGCAGGGCGCCGGTGGGATCAAACTCACTGAGAAAGCCGTCGATCTTCCCGCCGCTTGTGCGCTGAACGCCGGTGCGGCTCAAAGGGAAGTTGGTGGAATTCGTGGCGCCGGCGATCCAGAGATTGTTGTTGGCGTCCAGTGCCAGCGCGAACGCGATGTCGTCGGTAGCGCCACCGATGTAGCCTGCGTAGAGATAGGTCTTGCCGGTAGGGTCGATCTTGGCGATGAAGGCATCGAAGCCCGCGCCCGCGATCGAAGTGGAGACGCCGACGATGGGGAAATCGTCCGCATCGGTGGTGCCGGTGAGGTAGATGTTGCCCGCGCTATCGAGGGTCACGCCGTGGCCCTCATCATCCCCCAGCGTGCCGCCGATCAGGGTAGTGATGCTCGCCGTTGTGCCCGTGGAATTCAGTTTGGTGAGAAAGCAATCGTAGTCGCCGCGCGTGGAGAGAGTGGAGCCGGTGGCGTAGATATTCCCGCTTGTATCGAGGCCGACGGCGAAGATCTGGTCGGTGGTACCGCCGCCGAAGTAGCTGGCCCAGGTGAGAGTCGGGTCGATGACGAGCGGTAGCGCATGGTCGTAGCGGCCGACGTCGAAACGCACCGTGTCGCCGTGGAGGAGGAAGCGGCCGGAGATCTTGTGCCGGACGCCGTTGGACTCCTGGTAGAGCTCCGGGCGGTGCTGCCGGATTTCGCCGGCGGCGGTGGCGAGCAGCAGGTCGCCTGCGGGATCTAGGCGCAATTTGGCAGCGCCCTGGTAATGGAGTGCGATGCGGCGCGGGTCGGCGCCGGGAGCGAGGACGAAATCGTATTCCAGTGCGCCTTCGGTCCCGTAGTAGACGATATCGATTCCGGGATAAACGTCGCGATAGCGGATGCGAGCATAGGTGGGAATGCCGGTGCGCCAGGAGGAGCGGTTGCCGACCAGGTAATTGACCACGGCGGGAAGGGGCGATTCCGCTTGTGCGGGGCCCGGCTGTGCGCCGACCAGGGTTGCTGCGATCCGGCCGCCGCGCGAGAGGAGTTCCGCCCGGTCGGCGCGCAGGGTGAGGGCGTAGCCATTGCCGTGCGCGATGAATTGGATATCGCTTTGCGCCTGTCCCTGATTGGGTTCAAAGGCGACGGGCAGCTTCCCATTGGCGAGGGCCGCAAGGGAGGCGAGGAGGGCGCAGGCAATAACTCTCATTACATTAGGAGAACACGAATGGTAGAGGGAAGGTGCGCGGGAAGGGAGTAAAACTGAGGCCCAAAAAGCAAAAGACCGGGATGCATCGCATCCCGGTCACTTCGCAGGTAAAACCGACTAATGTTTACCGACGGGCCAAACGCTTGCGGCCGATGAGTCCGAGACCGACGAGAGCGGAACCGAACAGGGTAAGCGTAGCCGGCTCAGGCGTGTTGCCGGTCGGCAGCGGGTTCGCCGCGAACGTGCCGGTCAAAGCCGCAGATCCGCTGTTGGCGAAACCGCTGCCATCCAGAGTCAGAACCGGAACCAGGTTGGAGAGGCTGATCGAGAAGTTGCGATCAACGGACAACGAAAAGTCCAGGTAGTCCGAACTATAGGTAACTTCGTTGGGGAGCGGGACTGTCGTGCTGTCCGAGAACGTCGCCGACCCACCGCCTTCCTAACCCGACAGCGTGCCTTTCTTGGAGACGCCGAAGGTACCGGACAACAGGTTCGTTCCGAGAGTGTTATCGATAATGGTGA
>JAOAPT010000300.1 GCA_025463045.1 Candidatus Solibacter sp. | reverse complement strand
GCTGCCTGCTGGCAGGGGCGGGGAAGGCACAACCGCAGGCACTCGCGCCGGCGCCGGTTTAGCCTCACGAACGGGCGCCCGCTTAGCCGCACGAACGGGTACAGGCGGGGCCGTGGGTTCCGGCGCCAGTGAGGTCTTCCCCGCCGGGCTCTTGAGGAGCGCATCGATCGCTCTCACGAGTGTATCGACGTGCACGTTGAAGTCACGATTCGAGGCGATCTCGGCAGCGTTTATTTCGGAGAGCGGGGCCAGTGACGGCGGCAGGTCGGCCTCGCGCGGCATGCCGGCGCCGCCCACGAGCACCGGCACGATCGGCAACTCCCGCCGCAGCGCGGACTCGATCTCGATGCGCACGAAATCGCGCGGATCATCGAGCCGCCGCGCGCCCTTCGCGTCGGGCGCTTCGAGCCAGTGCCGGCCGATCAGCGCGAGCAGCAAGTCGCACTGTTGGATCTGGCTGTCCAGATATTTTTGGAAATGAACGCCGATCGGGACGTTGTCCACATCGAGCACGACGTTGCTGACGCCGTACCGCGCGGAGAGCCTGTCGTGCAGGCGTCCCGCGAAGTCCAACGTGTCTTCCCGCCGGTAACAGATGAACAGGCGCGTGGGTTTCATGAATGCAGAATTTACGATACTACTTCGCCGGTACGACGCGCAGCGTGAGCGGAGTATAGCCGTACTTCTCCAACTCCGCGAGCCGGACCGTTCCGCGCACGCCAGCTTGGTGCGCGCCGAGTTTCTGCGACTTGAAGATGGTGGCGTGGCGCCGCGGGTCGTATTCCTTGTGAAGCGCGAATACGGTCACCTTCACCTGATCCCCATCGGCCGTGTAGCTCAGTTCCAGAGTCTCCCATCCGGCGAGGCTTTCGGCGCCGGTGCGCGAGTGCGGGAGCGAGTCGAGCGGGAATCGCGAGTCGCTGCCGAAGGCTTCGTCGACCAGCACACGCGTGTCGGCAACCTCGATCGCAAAGCGCGGATCGCGCGGAGTTTTGCGGCAGGCCGCGAGCAGGACGGTGAGGGCGAGCAGTGCGCGAAGGGCAAGGCTCATGGCGCGAGCTATTGGGCTGGTGGCACGCCTGCGCGGATGAACTCGGCGATTTCCGAGGCGCGGGCGCGCGCGGTGTGCATGTAGGTTTCGTTCTTGATGATGCGGTCCAGCGTAGGCAGAAATTGGTCCAGTCCGACGACCCGTTTGCGCTCCACGGCGGAGCCCAGAAGGTTGAGCGCCTTGAGAACGCCGAGATGATCGTACTTGGCGGCGCGGTCGAGGGCGATCCGGTGCTGCGCAGATTCGGTCATGCGCTCACACCATTCCCAGAGCGCCTTCGCGTTCGGGTCCTCGGAATAATGAAACTGAAGGTCGGACTTCTCCGAACCTTTCTCCAGGCGGAAAGTCTTGGTGCCCATGAAGGCGACCTTCAGGCCGGATTCCACGGGATGTTTGAAGCGATCCAGCTTGTCGATGAGGGCGTAGACCTCGGAGGTCTCCTGTTCGTTGAGTTTGAACTTGAGGGGCAGTTCGTCGTCCGGCGCTTCTTTGTATTCGACCTGTCCGGTCTTCTCCACGGTCACCTGCATGTAGGCGGGGACACTGTTGGGGAAGGATTTCGAGAAAAAGAAGCGCTGCGAGTCCTGCGCGAAGAGAGCACCGGCGAACAACAGAATGAGGGACCACTTCATAGTTGCTAAACCAATCTGCGGCTGGTGGCCTCGTGCGTCGCGTGGCAGATCGCAATCGCCAGGGCGTCCGAAGCGTCTTCGCTCGCGATCACTTCGGGCAGCCGCAAAAGCGATTGCACCATCATCTGCACCTGGCTCTTTTCCGCCCTGCCGTAACCCACTACGCTCATTTTTACTTCCAGCGGAGAGTACTCCGCAAATACTACCCCTGCTTCCGCGATCGTCAGCAGGGCGACTCCCCGGACGTGCGCCAGTTTCAGCGCCGTCTTGGCGTTGACCGCGTGAAAGACCTCTTCCACGGCGGCGAATTCGGGAGCGTGCTCCCGAATCAAACCGCGCAACGCCGTTCCAATCTCGAGCAACCGCCGGTCGAAAGCCGACTTCGGGCTGGTGCGAATCACCCCGGCGGCCACCATCCGGTGCCGTCCTCCGTCGCTATCGATCACGCCCCAACCGGTACGCTCCGAACCGCAATCGACGCCGAGGACGCGCACGTTACTGCGACAGCGCCTCCAACTCCTTCTCATCGATATCGAAGTTGGAGTAGACGCTCTGTACATCGTCGTGATCTTCCAACACTTCCGTGAGCCGCAGCATGCCGCTGGCGTTCTTACCTTCCAGCTTCATCAAGTTCTTGGGAACCCACGCGATGGTCGGATCCACGGTCGGTATACCTGCCGCCTCTAGCGCTTTGAGCACGCTTTCGTGGCTCGCCGGATCGGACAGGACTTCCCATTGATCGCCATCGTTACGCAGGTCGTCTCCACCGGCATCGAGCACGATGGCCATCAATTGATCTTCGGTGACCTTCTCGCTGGAGACGAAAATCTGACTGCGACGTTCGAACATCCACGCCACGCTGCCCTGCTCGCCCATGTTCCCGCCGTTCTTGGAGAATGCATGGCGGATTTCGCTGACGGTACGGTTGCGATTGTCGGTCGCGACATTGACCAGAACGGCTGCGCCGCCGGGGCCATAGCCTTCGAACATGACTTCTTCGATCTGGCCGCCTTCCAGTTCGCCGGTGCCGCGCATGATGGCCTTCTTGATGTTGTCGGAAGGCATGGACACGTTTTTGGCCGCAAGGATGGCCGAGCGCAAACGGGGATTGCCGTCGGGATCGCCCCCGTTTCGGGCAGCGATCGTGATTTCTTTAATGAGGCGGGTGAACGCTTTTCCGCGCTTCGCGTCGGTCGCCGCCTTCTTGTGCTTAATGGTGGCCCATTTGGAGTGGCCTGACATGTGAACCTCTCGAGGTAGGCCCGGCATACATGCCGGGAAAGCTATGTTGTTATGAATTCAACCTTTTGAGGATAGCAGAATCGGGAATATCGCTCAAGCGCGCCTATACCATGCGATTTGTGCCTGTTGGATACTGGGATTTGGCCGATTTCGAGTACGTTGCGAACAACCTGCGCGAGAGTTTCCGCGTGATCGCCGCCGCCCGCACGAAAGGGGAGGTGTGCGAGTTTCCGGGCGTGAGTATCGCCTCGGCTGGAGTCACGTTTCAGATGTTCAATTCCGCCTTCCTGTCGACGCACGCGGGCAGCGAAGCGGAAATGAAGCAGCGCATCCTGCTGCCCAACCGGCATTTCAACGATCGCGGCCTGGAGTGGGCGTATTGGGTCTGCCTGGACTGGTTGGACGATGTCTCGCGCCGGCGCCACCGGCGTCTGTTCGAGGCGCGCGACTTGCGGCTGTCGACGGAGTTGCCGGGGATGCTGGCGGAGCGACTGCTGCCGCCGGTTAGTACGCTCCCCCGGATGGAGATCCGGCGGGTGCGCGATGCGGCGGGAAGCGCGGCGTTCTGCGAGATCGGCTCGGTGTGCTTCCATGTGCCGATCCCGTGGTTTCGCGAGGTTTTCGATAACGACCGCGTATGGGAACGGTTTGCGAGCTACGTAGCGTATTGGGATGGCGAACCGGTGTCGACGGCGGCGGTGGTGGTCGGCGGCGGGGCGATCGGAGTATACAACGTGGCGACGCTGCCCGGTTCGCAACGGCGCGGATTTGGCGAAGCGGTGATGCGGCACGCGCTCGCGGAGGCGCGGAAAGAGCACGGGATGGAACGCGTGGTGCTGCAATCGACGCCCGCGGGATTGCGGCTGTATGAGCGGATGGGGTTTCGAACCATCACACGGGTGGCGGTGTATTCGAGCTAGGTGAGCCTCGGGGAAGCGCAGCGACGGCCGGCCGACCCCTATTTTCTATTCTGCCGTGCGGAGATCAGCTCTTCGATATTTACCAGCTCGGTGGGGTAGTCGCCGGTGTAACAGGCGTAGCAGTATTCGTGCTTCTCTTCGTCGGCCACGGCTTTGCGGAGCGAGCCGATCGAGAGGTAGCCGACGCTGTCGGCTTCCACGAAGCGGCGGATCTCTTCGACGCTGTGGTTGGAGGCGATCAGTTCGCTGCGCGTGGGAGTGTCCACGCCGTAGAAGCATGGCGAGATCGTCGGCGGGCAGGAGATGCGCAAGTGGATTTCGCGCGCGCCGGCTTGGCGAACCATGCGGACGATCTTGCGACTCGTCGTGCCGCGCACGATGGAATCGTCGACCAGCACGACGCGCTTGCCTTGGAGGAGGTGGCGTACGGGATTCAGCTTGAGCTTGACTCCGAAATCGCGGATGGCCTGCGAAGGCTCGATGAACGTCCGGCCCACGTAGTGATTGCGGATGAGTGCCTGGCGGAACGGGAGCCCGGATTCATCGGCGTACCCGATCGCGGCGGCGACGCCGGAATCGGGCACCGGGACGACAAGATCGGCATCGGCAGGGCACTCGCGCGCCAATAGGCGTCCGAGATTTTCGCGCGATTCCTCGACGGCTCGGCCGAAGACGATCGAATCGGGGCGCGCGAAGTAGACGTGTTCGAAGACGCATTGCGAACGCGCCTGGGCGGGGGCGTAGTGTTCGCGGGTGACGCCTTCAGGTCCGACGATCACCATTTCACCGGGCTCGACATCGTGCAGGTAGACGGCGCCGATCAGGTCGAACGCTACCGTCTCGGACGCGAAGACCGTGCATTTGCGGCCGCCCGAAACTTCCATTTCGCCCATCGCGAGCGGACGGAAGCCGTGTGGATCGCGCGCCACGATGATGCGGTCCTCGGCGAGGAAGACCAGGGAAAACGCGCCTTCCAGTTGCAATAGCGCATCGCGCAGTGCACCGGCGAGAGTGCGCTCCGACGAATGCGCCATGAGGTGCAGGACGACTTCGGTATCGCTCGACGCCTGGAAGATGGCGCCGCGCCGTTCCAGATCTTTGCGCAACTCGGCGGCGTTGGTGATATTGCCGTTGTGGGCGATCGCGACCTTGCCCTTATTGCACGCCACGGAGAATGGCTGCGCGTTGAGCAGCACCGTGTCGCCCGCGGTGGAATAACGCGTGTGGCCGATGGCGAGCGGCCCGGGCAGCGTCTTGAGCACTTCGCTGGTGAAGATGTCCGCTACGTGCCCCATTGTCTTGTGGGTATAAACTTCCACGCCGTCGGAAGTGCAGATACCGGCGCTCTCCTGCCCGCGATGCTGCAGCGAGTAGAGTCCGAGATAGGCGAGCTTGGATGCTTCGGGGTGGCCGTAAATGGCGACCACGCCGCATTCGTCATGAAATTTATCGAGCTGGAAGTTATCGAACATTCGCTTCGAGTGCCCCCTCGTAAGCGGCCCGGATCGCCGCGATGTCCCAGGAACCCAGCGTATTTCCCCTCTGCCGGATTTCCATTCCTCCCTCAATTGTAGCGCCGACGACCGGAGCCTCGACGCTGTAACGCTGTGCGATCGCCGACACTTCCGTGGGATTCGACGTGGAGATCAGAATGCGCGACGGACCTTCGTGGAAGGCGAGGAGTTCCGGGCGCAGATCGCTATCGATGTCGAGCTGCGCACCGATGGCGGCGGGGCCGAAGGAACACTCAGCGAGCGCGACGGCGAGTCCTCCATCGCTGAGATCGTGCGCCGATTCGGCGAGGCCCGCGGCGACGATCTCGCGGATTGCTGCCTGCACGTTTTTCTCGCGCTCCAGATCTAGCGCCGGCGGCAGTCCCCAGAGTTGCCTGTCGATTTCCTTCGCGTACTGCGTGCCGCCGAAGCGGGTTTCGTCGCACGTGCCTGCGCCGCCGAGCAGCATCACTGCGCGGCCGGCGTTCTTAAACGGAACCGTGACCGGGGCCGCCGTCTTCATCAGGCCGACGATGCCGATGACCGGCGTGGGATAGATTCCATCACCGAGCGTTTCGTTGTACAGGCTGACGTTGCCGCCGGTGATCGGCGTGTCGAAGAAGCGGCACGCGTCCGACATGCCCTCGATCGCTTCCACGAGTTGCGCCATGATTTCGGGGCGTTCGGGGTTGCCGAAGTTGAGGCAGTTGGTGGCGGCGACGGGCTGCGCGCCGACCACGGAGAGATTCCGGCAGCTTTCGGCGACAGCGAGAATCGCGCCCTCGCGCGGCGAGAGGCGGGAGTAACGGCCGTTGCCATCGAGCGACATGGCGACGGAGGTGCCAGTTTCCTTCACGCGCACAATCGCGGCGTCGGTCTGCTCGGGGCGCGTCAGCGTATTGGTGCGCACCTGGAAATCGTACTGTTCCCAGATCCAATGTTTGGAACAGATATCGGGCGCCGCGAGCAACAGCGGGAGCGCATCGTGCACGGTCGGCGCGTCAGTGGTGCGCGGGGCGGGGGCGAGGGGCATGGCGGGCGGCGCGGTGTGCGGCCGATCATAGAGCGGCGCTTCGTCGGCCAGTTCGCGATTGGGAATTTCGGCGACGATCTCGCCGTGATGCCGCACGCGCAATTTGCCATCGTCGGTGACAATGCCGATCTCGACGGCTTCGAGTCCCCACTTCTTGAAGACGCGGAAAACCTCGTCCTCGCGGCCCTTGTCGGCGACCAGGAGCATGCGCTCCTGCGATTCGCTGAGCATGATCTCGTATGGCGTCATGCCGGTGGCGCGCTGCGGAACGCGATCCAATTCGATTTCGATGCCGACTTCGCCGCGGCTGCCCATCTCGCAGGTCGAGCAGGTGAGGCCGGCGGCGCCCATGTCCTGAATGCCGACGATGGCGCCGGTCTGCATGGCTTCGAGGCAGGCCTCGAGCAGCAGCTTTTCCATGAACGGGTCGCCCATCTGAACATTGGGCCGCTTCTGCTTGGATTCCTCGGTGAACTCGGCGCTCGCCATCGACGCGCCGTGAATGCCGTCGCGGCCGGTGCGCGCACCGACGTAGATCACCGGATTGCCAACGCCCGCTGCCTTCGCGTAGAAGACGTCTTCCTTGCGGCAGACGCCGAGCGCGAAGACGTTGACCAGCGGATTGCCGTCGTAGCACGGCTCGAAGATCGTTTCGCCGCCGACGGTGGGGACGCCGAAGCAGTTGCCGTAATGCGCGATGCCGCTGACGACGCCGCCCAAAATGCGGCGATTGCGCGCGCCGGTTTCGGGATCGTCCAGACGGCCGAAGCGCAGCGAATCGAGCACGGCGATCGGGCGCGCGCCCATGGTGAAGATGTCGCGCAGAATGCCGCCGACGCCGGTGGCCGCGCCTTGAAACGGCTCGATGAAGCTCGGGTGATTGTGCGATTCGATCTTGAACGCGATGACGTACCCGCCGCCGATATCGATGATCCCGGCATTCTCGCCGGGTCCTTGCACCACGAGTTTGCCGCGCGTCGGCAGCTTCTTCAGATGAACGCGCGAACTCTTGTAGGAGCAGTGCTCGCTCCACATCACACTAAAGATACCGAGCTCGGTGTAGCTAGGCTCGCGGCCCAGGATGTCCACAATTTTCTGATATTCGCCCGGTGTCAACTGATGCTGCGCGATGATTTCGGGGGAGAAGGCGACCGTGCCGCTCATGCGTGCACCGCCGCGGCGCGCAACATCGATTCGAAGACGAGGCGCCCATCCGTGCCGCCCATCAGGGGCTCTGTGACGCGTTCGGGATGCGGCATCAGGCCCATGACGTTGCGCTCTTTATTAAGGATGCCGGCGATGTCGCGCATCGAGCCGTTGGCGTTGTCGATGTAGCGGAAGGCGATGCGATCTTCGGCCTCGAGTTCGTCGAGCGTGCGCTCGTCGGCGATGTAGCAGCCCTCGCCGTGTGCGATCGGCAAACGGACCACTTGGTCCTTTTGGGCGGCGCCGGTGAACGGCGAATCGGTGGTGGCTACGGAAAGCCGCAGTTCGCGACAAATGAATTTCAGATCACGATTGCGGATTAGGGCACCGGGGAGCAGTCCCGATTCGACCAGAATTTGAAAGCCATTGCAGACGCCGAGGACAAGCCCGCCATCAGCGGCGAATTTCTTGACGGCCTGCATGACGGGCGAGAACTTGGCGATCGCCCCGCAGCGGAGGTAATCGCCGTACGAAAATCCGCCGGGCAGGATCACTGCATCGATATCGCCGAGTGAGGTGGAGTCGTGCCAGATAAACTCCGCGGGCTGCCCGAGATTGTTGGCGACCGCGTAGAAAGCATCGTGATCACAGTTGCTTCCGGGAAAAACAATTACGCCGAATTTCATGGTTTTTGTTTTGGGGGGCTAACCCTATTTTACCAGAGCGGGATGTGCGAAGCAGTCACTCAGTCGCCGCGTTGGCACAGTTCGAGTTGCGTATCTTCTTTGAATGCAAGCGGCGGCATTGGTCCCGGGCGTGCTAAATTATTTTGCATGCGCACCTGGATCGCTCTCTTGGCGGCAGTGCTCGGCGTGTGGGGCTCTGCGGCGGCGGAGGAGACCAAATTCGCGGGCACTTGGGAGGCGGTTTCGGGAGACAAGGTCTTCCTCGTGCTCAAGCTACGGCCGGGCGCTAAGATCACCGGCACGTTGAATGCGGGGAGCATCAACATGGACGACGAGGGCAATCTGATCGAAGTCGGTCCGGTGGAAGATCACGAGGCTCCGATCTTTTTTGCCCGCGCCGAGGGCGATAAGCTGGAGTTCGATTTTCAGGATACGGACAACGAGGTGATGCACTTCGAGCTGAAAATCACGGCGGAGAATAAGGCGGAGCTTCGGATTATCGACGAGCATATTCCGAAGGTCAAGCCGTTTCCGCTGCGGAAGAGGGCTTAGGCCCCCGATGGACAGGCCAGGAGGCATGTCCTACATCGGCCAGGTTGGATCCAGCGACAGGAAGGCGAGGGCGTAGCGGCGGCCGAATTCGCGCTCGGATTTCGCGTCGAAGTGCAGGAAGTCCGGGTTTGACGTCAGTCCTGCGGACGAGACGAACGCGCTGTGGGGCACTCTCAACGGGATCGTCGCGAGCTGCTCATCTACCAGCGCCGCGAACGGACTCCGAGGGGTCCCGCCTTCGGAGCGGAACACACCGAGTTGGCCCACGATCACCGGGACATTGGGCTCTCCGAGATCGGCGCGCATCTGAGCAATCATCGCCGCGAATCGCGGGCGGTACGTCTCGGCGAGTTCCTTCTTGCCCGATTCCGCTTCGCCTTGATGCCACAGAATGCCGCGCAGTTTTCCGGTGCGCATGGCGAACTTTGCGCGGCGCACCGCCTCTTCGTAGAGCTTGCCGCCCGGCTTCCATTCTTCGAGGCTCGTGCCGCCGAAGGCCGCGGGGATGAGGCCGACGGTCGCGCCCGGATCGGCCGCCGCGAGTACTTTCGCGAACGAGCGCGCGAGGCCGACGCCCGCGATATCGGGCTTGTCGAAATGTACGGGATCGACCGCCGGCACCCACTCCATCGCTTTGTTGAGCATGAAGACGCGCGGAATCGGCTGGCGATCCTGCTCTTCGACCACGCCGCGGCCGGCCATGTTGGATTGGCCGATCAACAGAAATACCTCGCGCGGCGTCTGCGTGGTCTGGCAACTCAATACGGTGACGGCGATCATGAATGCTGGCAGTTTCATGGTTACCTTTTTACCCCGCTGAACCAGTTGAGCACCACTGTCATCGGCTGCGTATTCCTGACCTCAGTCTGGGTGATTGCCAGAAACTTTTTGGCGTCGGGCGAGACAATGTATCGATTTCTACCCCCGGAGCGCATCTGCACCGTGAACAGCGCTTTGGGAACGCCCGCGTCAAACCGGTCGCTCGATTCTTTTACCGCGACGGCCATCATTTGCTGCGAGCCCTGCAGGTAAAAGAGTTCGTTGCCGTCGCGACTCCATTGCGGCTCCATCCCGTCCGCGCTGGAAATCGGCCATTTCCCTCCCGCCGGCGGAAAGTTCTGCACGAAGACTTCGTTCCTGCCGGATTCGTTGGACACATACGCGATCCACTTACCATTCGGCGAGACCTGCGCTTGCTGAAACGTGAATGGGCCCTTCACCAGCGGCGACGGCTTCCGATCACCCGTGAGCGGGAGCATCCAGAGATCGTGTTTAGTTCCACCTACGTTGTAGATCAGATATTTCCCATCCGGGGTCCAGTGCTCAGGCGACTTGTCCTCGCCGGATTCCAGCAGGGTTTCCTCGGGGCCGGTGCCACTTGCCAGCTTGCGATACAGATCGCGCGGGCCCTTGCGATCGGAGGCGAAAATGATGCTCTGTCCGTCCGGCGACCACGTCGCGTTGTAATCGTCGGCAGGGTCGAAGGTGATGCGCGAGCTGGTGCCGCGAGCCAAGTCGTAAATCCACAGGTCGCGCTTGCGCGTGGCAGGGTCACGCTTTCCAACCGCCAACAGGCGCCCGTCGGGCGAGAGCGCAGGGTTGCTGAAATCGGCGGTTTCCCCTACGGCGCCTACGCGATTGCCGGCGCGGTCGAGCCAGACCAGTTCGGTGTTCAGTTCGGCTTGCCCCGTTCGATACGCCAGGTTGCCTCCGCCAACGGAAAACTGCGATCCCGCGATCATGATGAATCGCGCGACCTCTTCGGCTACCGGGAACGGCTCACCCGAGATTCGCAATCGCTCGGCGTCGAACCGCTGGGCGAGAAGAACGTCGTTGCGAGTGAAGAGCAGGAAGCCGGGTGGACTGTATTGCGCATTGGCCTCGACAGCCAGCACGCGCACAGGCGGCGCTCCATCCAATGACCCGACCCATACGCCCCGATCTTCCACGCGCGACGAGGCGGCGCTATAAAGGAAATGCTTGCCGTCCGGGAGGTACGAGGGCCAAAGGCGAACGGTGCTCAGCGGCCCGGGCTGGCTGATCAATGTTGGGGTGCCACCGGCCGCGCTCACTTTCACGAGTTTGGTGGCGGACTCGGTCGTCAGCACGATGGTGTCATCCGCATTCCAGGTCCCGCAGCACGACGCTTTGATGTCGCAAATCTTCGTCACGGCGCCGTTTGCGAGCGTCACCCTCTTGAGCGCACCGTTCACCAGGAAGGCGATGTTTCTCCCGTCCCGCGACCAGAAGGGAAACGAAGCGCCTTCCGCGCCGGCGACCGGTTTCGCGACGGTCGCGTCGAGCCCTCGCACGAAGAGTTCGCTGCTCTTACCCGTATTGCCGGTGAACGCCAGTTGCGTGCCGTCCGGAGAGAGTACCGGGCCGTCGAACCAGCGCCAGTTGCCGGGGGCCTCTACCAGGAAGCGCGCTACCTTTTGCTCCGGCGCGGTTTCCCGAAAGTGAATTGCCGCCAGGGCTGCGAGTGCCACGCCGAGGATCACGGCCGCGACTGCCGCGATGCTGAATCGCGCACGCTTCCGCGCCACGATAGCCGGCGCCGTGGCGATTTGCGTGCTGCTGCCGGAGATCCACTTCAGTTCGCTCGTGAGATCGCGTACCGTCTGCCATCGCTCCTCGGGATCTTTCGCCAGGCACTTCCCGATTACGCGTTCGAGCGCGGGCGGGGCGGTGGATTGCAGCGGCGCCGGATCGTCTTTCATGATCGAGGAAATCAAGCTCGCCTGGCTGTCACCAGTGAACGGTCTGCGCCCTGCGAGCATTTCGTAGAGCACGGCGCCGAACGCGAAGATGTCACTGCGTACGTCGGCGTCCTTGCCTTCGAGTTGCTCGGGCGCCATGTATTGGAAGGTGCCGACGATCATGCCCTCGGCGGTGAGACTCCGCGCTACGGTTGGCAGCGAGGTGAGCGAACCGGAGGAGGTCGAACCGGAGGAGGTCGAACCCGGCGTCTCCGGGAGTTTCGCCAATCCGAAATCCAGGAGCTTGACGTTGGTGCTGCCCTTCGCGCCGGTCAGCATCACGTTGCCCGGCTTCAGATCGCGATGCACGATGCCGCGGCGGTGCGCGTGATCGAGCGCGTCTCCCATTTGCGTGGCGATGCGCAGGGCGTCGGCGAGCGCCAGCGGGCCGCGCTCCAGGCGATCGGCGAGCGTTTCGCCCTCGACGAATTCCATCACCAGGTACGGTGTGCCGCCTTCGGTGCCCAGGTCGTGCAGCGTGCAGATGTGCGGATGGTTCAGCGTCGAGACCGCGCGCGCCTCACGTTCGAAGCGCTGCAATACCTCGGGGCGGGCCGTCAGATTGCCTGCCAACACCTTGATCGCGACGGTGCGGTCGAGGCGTGTGTCGCGCGCCCGATAGACCTCGCCCATACCGCCCGCGCCGGCCGGCGAGAGAATCTCGTAGGGTCCCAGCCTCGTTCCATCGGAAAGCATCTGAGTTAGTTTACAGCAGCCGCGTTTCGCTATCATCAGGTGAAAATATGAGCCCCTCCCAGAGCCGTTCCGCGGAGGTTTCCGCGGGCATGCTGGTGGCCGCCATCGCCTCCTGCAAACTGCTTCTTCACTTGTACGCCGGGCAATACTACGGGTACTTTGTTGACGAGTTGTATAACCTCGCGCTCGCGCGTCATCTGGCATGGGGCTATGTCGATCTCGCGGCGATGATCGCGCTGCTCGGCCGCATCGAGATGACGCTCTTCGGAGATTCACTCTCCACGATCCGCATCTTCCCGGCGATCGCGGGCGCGGCACTTGTGGTGCTCGCCGCGCGGATCGCACGCGACTTCGGCGGCTGACGCTTCGCGCAGGCGTTCGCCGCGCTGTGTGTGTGCTGCTCGCACCCGGGTTCCAGGCGCTCGGTCACTTTCTCAACGTCAACGCCTTCGAGCCGCTCTGCTGGATGGGATGCGCGTTGATTGTCATCCGCATCATCAACACCGGGAATGAGAAGCTCTGGCTCTGGTTCGGGCTGCTTGCCGGGATCGGCCTGGAGACGAAGCACTCGATGTTGATCTTCGGGTTCGCGCTGATCGCCGGGCTCGCGCTTACACCGCAGCGGAAACGCCTGTTCAATGGCTGGGTCTGTTCGGCGGGCTGATCGCGTTCGTGCTCTTTCTGCCCAATCTGTTGTGGAACGTGCAATATCACTTCCCGTTTCTCGAACTTCAGGAAAATATCCGGCGCTACAACCGCAATGTCAGCCTGTCGCTGGCCGGATTCTTCGGAGAGGAAGTGCTCTCGATGCTGCCGCTCAGCGCGCCCGTGTGGATCGACGGACTTTGGGCGCTTTTCCGCGGGCCGTATCGCGCGCTGGCGCTCGCGTGGGTGATCGCCGCCACACTGATCCTCGCCACACTGATCCTCGCCACACTGATCCTCGCCGCACTGATCCTGGCCGGACTGATCCTGGCGATGAGTCCGCGCGTCTACTACCTCTTCCCTGCGTTCCCCATGCTACTGGCGGCCCGGGCCGTG
This sequence comes from Candidatus Solibacter sp., assembly GCA_025463045.1. Taxonomy (GTDB): domain Bacteria; phylum Acidobacteriota; class Terriglobia; order Bryobacterales; family Bryobacteraceae; genus Solibacter. The sequence goes on along the minus strand of JAOAPT010000300.1, from coordinate 11,729 downwards.
CAATTCGAACGCTGGCGTGCGCCGCGCTTCAAGGCGATCTATTGCGCCTTGACGATCGTCATGGCGGTGATGATCGCGCCTACTCTGCTATCGCTGCGACCACCCGAAACTTACATTCGATACGCGGCGGCGACGCACCTGCAACAGCCCCGCATCGAGAACCGTGAGCTCGATTCGCTGCCGCAACTTTGCCGACCAGTTCGGTTGGGAAGACTATGCCATCGTGGTGGCGCGATACTACAACGCGCTCCCGCCGGAGATCCGCGCGCGTACCGTCATCTACGGCCAGAGCTACGGGCGTCTTGGTGCGATCGATCTCTTCGGCACTCGCTACGGCTTGCCGCCGTCGATCGGCGGGAACCAAAACTGATATCTCTGGGGTCCGCGCAATTATATAGGCGAGAGCATGATCGTGATGGACGAAAGCCTGGAAACGCGTCGCCCGAATTCACTCCGGTCGAAAAAGTAGGGCGCGTCGAGAGCCACTACGCGATGCCTTACGACCACCTCGACATCCACTACTGCCGCGGGCTGAAACATCCGCTCGCCGAGATCTGGCCGCAGGATCATTTCGCCAGATCGATCGGGCTGCAGACCTACGGCGCGTTACTTCAGGAGCGCGTCGATCGCGACCTGCGAGATCGCTTCGTCGACTTCGCTCGCGGCGCCGCTGCACGCGATCGCGCCGATCGTCTGCCCGTCCACTTTGATCGGCAGTCCGCCGCGATTCGGGAAGCTGTCGGGGAAGACGAGAGCGCCCAGGTTACCGTCCTTCAGCGATTTCTCGGCCACCGCGGACGGGCGCCCGTAGATCGCCGCGTACTTTGCCTTCTTCTGCGCGAAGGCGATCGTATTCAGCGTGGCATGATCGGCCTTCTGCAGGAAGAGCAGATTGCCGCTTTCGTCCATGATGCAGATAGTCACGTTCACGTTGCGCTTCTGCGCCTCGGTCTCCGCGGCCGCCACCATGGTTTTGATCGCCGCCAGGTTCAGAAACTTGCGCGAAGGCAGGTCCGCCGCGACGGCCATAAACAATGCGCTGAGTAACAACACAATCAACTTGGACATGGGCAATAGCATATCCGAAATCGCCGCCGGTCACCTGACCCATGCGACAGACCCATGCGATAGAATCACCGCATGACGCGCCGCCAACTTCTCGCCGGCCTTGCAGCCGCCCCGTTTGCGAACGCCGCTGCCGCCCCGCGCCCCGTGCGCCTCGGCGGGCCCATTTTCCTGAAGTCCGACGACCCGGCCGCGCTCGCGCGCGAACATCGTCGCCTGGGCTATAGCGCCGCCTATTGCCCCGCCGTGCAGCTTGCCGAGACGGAGAAGATTCGCGCCACCCGCGACGCTTTCGCGGCGGTGAACGTCGTCATCGCGGAGGTCGGTGCGTGGAAGAATATGCTCGATCCCGACGCTGCTACCCGGAAGGCGAACGTCGAGTATGTCACTGCCCGACTCGCGCTCGCGGACGCGATCGGCGCCCGCTGCTGCGTCGACATCGCCGGATCGTACAATCCGAAGATCTGGTACGGTATGCACCCTCGCAATCTCTCGCAGGATTTCTTGGACGCCACCGTGGAGAACGCGCGGCGCGTGATTGACGCGGTCAAACCGACTCATACGCGCTTCACGATCGAGATGATGCCGTGGGCTCTCCCCGACACGCCCGATGCATACGTCAAAATGATCAAGGCAGTCGACCGTCCGGCGTTCGCCGTCCACCTCGATGTCTGCAACATCGTCAACAGTCCCGCACGATTCTATGACAACAAGGGCGTAATTGAAGAGTGCTTTCGGAAGTTGGGGCCCTGGATTGCGTCGTGTCACGCGAAGGATCTCGCGTGGATCCCGGAGTACAACGTCCATTTCGCCGAAGTGATCCCCGGCCGCGGCGAGATCGACTACGCAACGTACTTGCGCGAAGTGACGAAACTCCCGGTCGACGCGCCGCTGATGCTCGAGCACTTGAAGACGTCGGAAGAATACGACGAAGGACGTGCTTACATCCAACGCGTGGCGGCGCAGACCGGCGTGAGCTTCGCGTGACGACGAAGGATGGATGCAGGCGCTGAGCCTCAGCTCTGCATCAAATTCGCGGGAGTCAGTAAGCTGTCGTTCGGGTAGAAGTGGTCGACGTTATCCGTCGTGATCATCTGGTGCGTCGTGAATACAGCGGGGGGCACTGCCTTCCGGGAGAGTAACTCGAGCGCCAGTTTCAACAGGCCGTCGCCATACTTCTCCGGGAAGTACGCCACGGACGCGATCAGGCGCGTATTCGCCGAGCGTAACTCGGCGCGCGCCTCCGGCTCGGCATTCCGCCCGACAATCGCGCACTCGCTCGCACGGCCCGATTCTTCGTACGCGCGTAGGGCGCCGAGCGCGCTCGAATCGTTTGACGCGCCGACCAGCACGCGGCGCGCCTTCGATTCGCGCAGGTGCTTGCGCACGCGTTCGAGCGTCGTCTGGAACTGTCCGTCGCCATCGACGCTGCTGATGCGGCAGCGCTCCGGCACGCGGATCACCTCGGCGATCCCGGTCTGAATGCCGCGGATGCGCGCTTTCGGCAGCGAGCCCGCGCGATGCAGTTCGACCATCAGGATTTCGTCCGGATCGCTGTCCCAGTGTTTCTTCGCCCACCGCCCCAAATAGTGGCCGGCCATCAGGCCCGCCTGGTAGTTATTCGCGCCGAAGTAAGTCGCGCCCGGATGGGGAATGTCGATTGCGATCAGCGGGATGTTCGCTTCCAGGTACTTACTCGCAATTGCCGGCGCGATCAACTCGTCGGTCTGAAACTCGATCACCAGGTCGACCTGTTCTTTGATCAGGTAATCGGCGCTGCGCAGCGCGATCTTCGGCTGGTAGCGGTTATCGACTACGATCAGTTCGACGTGCTCGCGCTCGGCGGCACGCACCAAGCCGGCGCGTACTTCGCGGTCGAACGATGTATCCTGCCCTTGCGCGGCGTACCCGATCCGGTACAGTCGCCGCCGCCGCACCTCGCTCGCCAAGCGGTAGTGGTTCTCGCCAACCTTATCCAGAAAGCCGCACTGATGCAACGTGTAGAGCAGCCGGAAACACATTCCCTTGTGAAAGCCGGTGCGCGTTACCACGTCGCGCAAACGGAGCACATCTCCCGCCGATTGGAAGGCCTCCAGCACCCGCGACGCATGCACCAGGCTCTTCACCAGGTACCGGCTGTGGTTGGAAGTCTTGACATGGACCTCGCCGTCACTTGTTTTGGTATTCAAAACGCGTCCTTTCCTGGACCGGTCTGACCGGTCTACCGCGCCCTCCCGGTTAACCGGGAATTTATTGAAAGAATACACCATTCCAGCGGTGTTGGGAACGTTCTGCATCGCGGAAACTGAGCCCGTTACCCGGGGTAATCTTCCACCGGCTGGACGGCGTCGCCTCCGGCAACTTCTACGTTCCCTATCGCGGCGTCAAGCGCTGGAGTGGGAGACCTATCTCGCCACCCCGGCGCACTGATATCGTAGAGGGATATGACGAAAGTGCAAGTTCGCTTCCACCTGCGGAAGCCGCTCGACGATTCCGATTACCAGGGCATTGCCAAAGCTCATGCTGTGTACGGCATTCACAAGATCACTGTCGAGCCGAGCCTGCAAGATCTGATGATCGAGTACGATGCGACGCGGCTGCGTCCGGCCGAGGTCGAATCCGCCCTCGCCTCCGCCGGCATCCCGATTGAACGCGACGCTGCCATCGTATAGCTCGGTTGAAGAACACCATCCAATCAAAGCCGCGCGCGTGAGGGTCTTTGAAGTTCCAAGTCGCGGCCAGCGCCCAAACCTTCAGGTGTGCGTCGGAACGCAGCCCAGGCGCTTTGGTGGTCTCGTGGCCGCCGCTCCGTCGAAGAACCAACTCCAACCAGAGCCGCGACGGTGAGTGAGCTGTGGCCCTATTCGGCGACCACCGCTCACTTACGGTCGCGGCTCCGATTGGTCGGTTTTTCATCACCTTGGTCAACCGCGCCGAAACGGCGACGTGAGCGCGACTGCGTCAAATGTACGTTTGTTCGCATCGCCGTCCCTTCTGAAGAAATCTTCTGAAGAATGATGTGGCGGGGTTTTCCACCGAACAACGCTCTAGCACTCGAGGAGCAATCAAATGTCGGAACAAACCCATCGAAGCTTTTTCTATATCGCCGTTCTCTTAGCAGCAACGTCGGGCAGTATCATTCATGCACAACCCCGCGGAGGTTATCTACAGAGTTGCCGGGATACGACCGTCCAGGGCGACCTGTTGCGCAGTTCCTGTAAGGATCGCGGCGGCGCTTTCCACCCGGCCGAGTTGCGCGGCTTCGCCCAATGCGTCGGCGATATTTTCAATGATAACGGCGCTCTGCGTTGCAGTAAGGGCACTCCGCCACCTCCCGGCGGCTATACACAAAGCTGCGAGCAGACCTTTATTGATGGCCAAAACCTGCGCAGCAACTGTCGAAACCGCGGGGGCGGCCTGGTTGCCACCACGTTGCCGAACTTCCGGCAATGCGTAGGCGACATTTTCAACGACAACGGAGCGCTGCGCTGCAGCATGGGCGGAGCCGCACCTGCCGGCGGCTATACTCAAAGCTGTTCGCAGACTTTCGTCGCCGGCCAGGACCTGAAGAGCAATTGCCGCAACATTGCCGGCGCTGTGGTCGCCACGACCTTGCCGAATTTCCGGCAGTGCGTCGGCAATATTTTTAATGCCGATGGGGTTCTGCGCTGCAACCGCGGCGGACAGCCCCCGGCCGGAACCTACACCTCCACCTGCGATTTTTCCTGGATGGAAGGCACGACGCTGCACAGCACCTGCAAAACCCACCCTGGGTTCACCGTCCAAGCGACGCTAACTGACGTGACCGCGTGCCGTTCCACCATCTCCAACATGGACGGAATTTTGAGCTGCGCCAAAGGCTCGGGGCCGATTCCCCCGGGCACGTACGTGAATAGTTGCGCGAACATTCAAGTGACACCCACCAGCATCACGGCGTTTTGCACGACGCAAGATCGCCGTGGGCGGACGTCCAGCATTGCGGATCCGGGCGCGTGCCGCACTCCCATCGAAAACATCGATGGCTTTCTGGCCTGCGCCAAGGGGAATGCCGCGCCGCCAATCGGCACTTATCACGACTCCTGCCACGATGTGGTCGTCACCGGGACCGTGTTGAGCGCAAGCTGCCGCCGCGGCGACGGAGGCTATCAGCAGAGCTCGGTCAACTTCGCCAACTGCGCTTCTTCCGTCTCGAACAACCAGGGCAGCCTGGCTTGTGTGATCGCTGCCGCGCCGCCCCCGCCCGCGCAACCCGCGACCCAGTTGATCTGCGCCAGCGCAACGATTCCGACGGGGTGGATCGTCAACGACATCGTGAGCGACCGGACCAGATGCGGAGGAACCCCGAGCAACAATCCCACGGATAACGTGTACTCCATCGTTCAATACGCCACCGTCGCGGTTAACGGAAGTCTCGTGGTCTGCGATTTCGCCAAGACACCAAGCAATTGGGTAGAGACCGGAAAGTTTTCGGACACGCTACAGTGCGCCCATCATGGAACACCCACGCCTGACAATAACGTGAAGGCAATCAAGCGGCTTCAGTAGAACGGCGGCGACCCAATCGTGGACGAAGGTCCGTCGACGATTGGGTCGCGGCATTTCAACGTTTGGATTCTTCGCTTCGAGTCGCTTTGAGCATGTCCTCGAGCTTTCGTTCCGGGATCACGAAAGAGATCGTCGCAAGCTTTCCTTCGGCGCGGATTGACAGATCTTCCGCCAGATCGATGATCCGGCTCTGATAATCATCAGGCTCCTTCAGTTGGACGAATCCAGGCAGCCAGCGGGCGAGGCCGGCAAGGGTGACGGCATCGTCTGCCGTCTTCATCACGACCTCGATATGCACTTGCGAATAGGTGCCCAGACGAATGCCGCCGCTGGCCTCTTCGACCATTTGCATCAACTCGGTGGCGAAGGCGGAGTACTTGGCGGCTGGTCGCCGGGCGAGCGATTCGAGGGGCTTCACGATTAGAAACCAGTTGTCGTAGGCTTCGCTGAGACGCTGCGCCTTGCGAGCCAGTTCACTGAGCGCTAGGGGTTTGCTCCAGCGCTGCACGGCCTCGAGCACTCCCGCTTCGTCGCCAAACACCGCGGTTGCGGGATCGAGGTTTGCATATTGAAGGCCCTCCGCTAAGTCGGATGCGGCGGTGCTGCCTACTAGGACCGTGAGCGGCCGCGTTCCACCCTCATCGTAGGCGATCGTAACCAGTTGCTGGACCGATCCGCCGACAGACTGGTCGACTCGCCACGGAAATAGCTCGTTCCACACGGTTGGTTGATACCTGGCGAGATTAGCTCCCTGCACAGCGCGCGCATGGTCTCCGATCAGACTCAGCACTTTGGGATTCAACTCGCCTGCTTGCATGGTGGCTGCCATCAGCCCCATCGTCACTGTCACAGTTACCGTCACGGTAGTTCGCATCACGCCTCGCTTCGCAAGAGTAGACACGGGAGACCCGGCGGAAGTTCCAGCGTCCGATGGAGGCGACCACGAGGTTCAAGTTCCCGTCTATGCGGCTCACGATTCATTTGCCGTTGAGTCCAAGAAGTATGACGCAACGTCAACGACTGATTGTGTTCGTCCTTTGTGCCTCTCCGCTCTTTGCGCAGGCGGGCGCTGCGAAGGTCGGGGCCGGCGTCCAGATCGGCGCGGTGGACGAGGGCGCCCTTCACGAAAAGCCGGTAATTGCCGGTGGATACGCCGGATTGCGCGTTTGGCGGTCGTGGATGGCGAAGCGGTGACCAATCGATTGCCGGCGGCGCATCCAATTTTCCGGCGACGGAATTTCTCTTCGGCGTGAGGGATGGTTATCGCAGCGGGCCCTTCGGTGTCTTCGCCACAATTCGGCCGGGCTTTCTCCGCTTCGACGATACGAACCTGACTCGCGCCATCACGTTTTCGTGAGGGTGGACTTCGGCGATTCCATCGTCGATTACGGTCCGGCCGGGTTGGGCACGCATCACCAGTTCCGCGGGACCTTCGGTCTGGGTGTCTGGTTTTGAACGCCGACTCGCCTTATTCCCAGCGCAGCGCTTCCAGCGGATTGACACGCGACGCGCGACGCGCAGGCAGGTATCCGGCGGCGATCGCAGTTACGGTTAATGCCAGCACCGCGCCCGCGACGACCATGATGTCGCGCGCCTTCACGCCGAAAAGCTGAGCCTCCGTGTAGCGCGCAAGCAGCATAGCCGCCGGTACGCCGGTCACGAGTCCCGCGATGAGAATCCACAGCAGTTCGCGCATCACCATCACGCGAATTCGGCCGGGCGCCGCACCGAGCGCCATCCGGATTCCGATCTCGCGCGTCCGGCGCGTCACCGAGTGCGCCATCACTCCGTACAGCCCGAGCATCGCGAGCAGCGTCGCCAGGCCCGCGAAGACTCCGGCCAGTTGCAGCACCAGACGGTCCGTCTGGATATTGCGGCTGATCTGCTCGTCGAGCGTGCGGAGATCCTGCAGCGGAAGGTCGCGATCCACGTTCGCCATCACGCGGCGAATCTGCGGCGCCATCTGGTCCTCCGGGAGCGCCGAACGTACATAGAATTGCAGGGAGTTGATCTGCTTATCCTGACGCCACGGCGCGTAGTACAGCGGCGGAACCTTCTGCTTCACGCTCGAGTAGTGGCTGTCCTTCACGACGCCGACAATGGTCTTCGCTCCCGGTCCGCCGCCGGTAAAACGCACGCCCAGCGGATTGCGCCCGTCGAGGAACATCTTGACGAACGTCTCGTTGACGATCGCGACAGCCGGACCCGCGGCGTTATCGGCATCGGTAAATTCCCGGCCGGCGATCAGCGGAATTCCCATTTTGCCGAAGAATGCCGGACCGACTTCGTTCATCCGCGAATTGTTGCTCGCCTGCGTGTCCTTCGCACCTTCGACGTGGACATCGTTGCCCCAGTTGTTGCCCGCGATCAGCGGCACCATTGCCGCCGCGACACTTTTCGCGCCAGGGATCGCCGCCATTTCGCTTTCGATCCGCTCGAAGAGAGCGCGGGTTTGATCGCCCTTGTACCCGTTGAGTGCGGGCGAGACCGTGAACCCGATCAGGTTTTCGGTCTTCATGCCCAAATCCACGTGCATCAAATTCACCAGGCTCTTCAGGAAGAGTCCGGTCGGAATCAGCAGTACCGCCGACACGGTCACCTGCGCGCACACCAGTACCTTGCGCACACGCGCCGCGCCTGTGGTACCCGAGCTCTGCGTGGATTCGTTTTTCAGTGTCGCGGCGGCCGACGCTCGCGCCGCCTCCCATGCCGGGTAGAGGCCGAATACCAGTCCCGTCGCCAGCGCAAGACTGAGCCCGAAGAGCAGCACGCTCCACTCCAGGCCGGCGCCCAGGAAATGGATCGCGCCATCGCCCGCCATCTCCGCGATCAGGAGTTTCAGCGTGACCACCGCGAATGCCAGGCCCGCGAGACCCCCGGCGAAGGCCAGCACAAACGCCTCGGTAAGCATCTGCCCCATCAGTTCGCCGCGACCCGCGCCCATCGCGGCGCGGATCGCCATCTCGCGCCGCCGCTGCGCCGAGCGCGCCAGCAGCAGGTTCGCCGAGTTCGCCATGGCGATCAGCAGCACCAGCACGCTAGCGCACATCAGGATGATGAGCGGCGTTTTCGTGCCGTCGCGGAAGCCACTCTGCCCGTGGCTGCCATCTTCGAATGAGAGCCGCGCACTCAGGAAGCGATCGCGCTTTTTCTGATAGAAGAACCCCGGCATCTGCGCCTGCTGTTCCACCAACCCCGCGTAGACGCTGTTCAGTTTTCCGAGCGCCTGCCCTCGCGAGGTCCCGCGCTCGGGCCGCGCGATGGTATACAGCCAGTAGTCGCTCCACCGGTCCGTGCCGTTCCAGTTCGGCGTCAGGAGGGGCTTGAACACCAGCGGAACGTACACCGCGGGCTCATCGCCGAGCGTGGTCCCGGTGAAGTTCTTCGGGGTCACGCCCACGATGGTGAAGATCTGCCCGTTGATTTTGATCGGCTGGTTCAACACGCTGCTCTCGCCGCCCAGATGGTCCTGCCAGTAGCCATGGCTCAGCACGGCAACGGCGTTGCCCGCCCCGGCGTCGTCCTCCGGGACGATGGTCCGCCCCATCAGGGGACGCACTCCGAGCGTGGGGAAGTAGCCGCCCGAAACGATCAGCATGCTCGACGAGATGGTCTGCTTCTGATAGGCGATGTTGGCTTCCAGGCGCCGGAACGCGCCCAATCCGCCGAGACCCTGCGGCTGCTTCTCCAAGCCGCGGAAAATCGGATAGCTGAAGATCAGGTCCATGCCGCCCGAATCGTTGGTGGAGTTGCGCCCACCCTTGAACTCCGCCGGCGCCGACAACACGACGAGTTCCTCCGGCCGTTCGACCGGCAGCGAGTTCAGCAGGATCTGGTGAATCAGGGAAAAGATCGCGGTGTTGGCGCCTACCCCCAGTCCGACGGAGAGCACTACCACCAGACTGAGCATGGGGGCTTTGATGAGGCTGCGCAACGCGAAGCGGAGTCGGTTCATATCAGATATATACGCCGCAAGGGCCGAAAGGTGACCTGATATTTTTTCTGCCGTGAAACACCTGAAGCCGTGGGGTCTGCCGGGGGAGTTATAATTCTTCCCTTGATGGGTGGGCCTGATGCGGCGATGTCTCACGACCGCGATGCCGGCCCGCTCCCATCTACATCACACTGCCCAAGGGCGGATATGCGTCCCAGTTCCCGAGCGCTGCCAAAGGACCGCCGCAGCCCTGTTCCTGCTTGCCGCCGCGGTGCTCGCCATGCACGGCACCCGCACCCCGCTGCGCCAAGCGGGGTAGATTCGACGGTGCCCTTGGCGTGTGCCCGACGGGAATTTCGCGGCGGTCGCCATGGTCGAACGCGCCGGGAGCGAGATTCACCTGAAGCGAGAGCGTTAGTATTTCTTGACGAACAGGGAGACCGCCATGCCCAACCCGATGGCGATCACGATCCGGCGCACCGCCGTGCGTCCCAGCTTACGCGCCGTGCCCGCGCCGAGATAGCCGCCGAGGATTGCGCCGACCGCCATGATCAACACGTAAGGCCACTCCACCATGCCCGCGTAGATGAAATACACCGCGGCGATTCCGTTGATGGTGCCGCCGAAGATGACCTTGAGGCTGTTCATCTCGTGGATATCGTGAAGTCCCAGAATGCTCAGCGCGGCGAGCATTAGAATCCCGATTCCGGCGCCGAAATATCCACCGTAGATCCCCACGCCAAGTTGGAACAGGATCGCGCCGATTAGCCATTTGGTGGATTTGTGCGACTCCGCATTGCCCGTCTTCAGCATTCGCTGGACCGGCTCCTGCGCCATGAAGAGCAGCGTCGCGAAGAGAATCAGGAAGGGCACCAGCTTGTCGAAAAGCGAGGGCGGAGTCCAGCGGAGTAGCAGGGCTCCGGTGATTCCGCCGATCAGGCTGGGCACGATGAGGATGCGGAATCGCGCCTCGGCCGCCGCCAGTTCGCGGCGGTATCCCCACGCGCTTCCGAGCGTCCCGGGCCAGATCGCGACAGTGCTGGTCGCATTGGCGGCCACCGAGTTCAGGCCCAGCCAGATTAGCGCTGGAAACGAGACCAGCGTGCCTCCGCCCGCCACCGAATTGATCGCGCCGGCCAAAAACGCAGAGGCGAACGCTACCGAGCCATGTAATAGATCCAATTTAATAAGTTGATTGTACCGTGCAGCAGTATTTCAAAGGCAGCGATCCTGGATTCGTGGCTGATCCGCTACAACCTTCTGGATCGCAGCACGTATAGATTCCCGCTCTCGACTTCTTCCGCCCGCCGGACGATCTCGTCTACGTCTTCGTTCACGCTGAAGAGACGCCCGCTCAACTGATCTGCCTTGCCGGAAGCCAGGAACAGCACTAACTCTGCCACCACGTCGGGAGTCACATCCTGCCCTTCATCGAGAATCTTTTGAATCAGCGGTACGGCCCCGCGCGCTTGTTCGACCATCGCGGTCCGCACTACTCCCGGACGAATCGGGAATACCGTGATCCCGTGCGGCTTCATCTCCACGGCCAGTTGCTCGCTCAAACGGATCAGTGCGGTCTTGCTCGCGACATAGGCGGACATGTCAGGAATCGGAAACGTACCCGCCCCGCTCGCCATGTTGACGATCCGTCCCGAGCCTTGGGCGATCATGCCCGGGAGGACGGCGCGGCAGCACAAGTAGGGTCCGCGCAGATTGACCTCCAGCGTCTTCCACCACTCGTCGGGCGACGCCTCGAGAAACGGAGCGAGCGGTCCGCCGATCCCCGCGTTGTTCACCAGGAGATCGATGCCGCCGAGGTCGCGCTCGGTCTGCGCGGTCATCGCGCGCACGTCCTCTTCGCGCGAGACATCGGCGGTGACCGCGAGAATCGCGCCGCCGGAGAGTCGCGCTGTTTCCGCCACTTCGTCTGTCGATCGGGCCGCCACCGCGACTTTCCATCCTTCCTTCGCGAGCCGCAGGGCGATGCCTCGTCCGATGCCCCGGCCGCCGCCGGTAACCAGCGCTGTGCTCATGGTTTGTCTCTCCCTCACGGCATTATCGCCCGTCCCGTTGCCCACTGGACTTTCGGCCGCTGAGATCTCTGTCCGTTCTGCGATGCTGGCGCAGATCGAACCGGGCTAGCTGGATAGAACTTGCGGGGTTGCGACGCAAGCCACTGGTTGGC
>JAOAPT010000296.1 GCA_025463045.1 Candidatus Solibacter sp. | reverse complement strand
CGTTTCGACGCCAGACGCCGCAAGGGGTCAGATCCAAGGTAAGAACCGTATGCAGTAGTTCCTGCAAGTACGGGTCTGTGCGGGGGGTGGCTGGTAACGGCCATCCCTACCGCGACGGTGGTCACGCGACCACCGCTCCGTAACCGTCGCGGCTCTGATTGGAGAGTGGTCTTCAACGGAGTTTTCCATGGGCCCCTTCAGGGGCCACAACAAGGCATTTTCAGGGGAGCACCGAGTGTATGGCATTCGCGGAATGCGAAGGTTGACAGGCGACGAAAGACGATCGCCTGTCCCACAGGCTATGACGCTTTCGGTTTGTGGGTGGCCATCCACCACTGATTGCCGCACATGTCTTTGACGCCGCCGGAGCGGTCGCCGTAGGACTGGTCGGCGACGGGCATGACGGGAGTCGCTCCGGCGTCGAGGGCCTTTTGGTAGGTGACGTCGGCGTCTTCGACATAGACGTAAAGCATGGTGGGCATGGCCGACCATTCTTTGCGCGCTTCGCTCAGCATGATTTTTGAATCGCCGATCTGGACTTCGGTGTGGCCGAGTTTTCCATCCGGGTTGACCGTTGAGTGCAGGACGGTCGCATTGAACGCGGCCCTAACGAAGGCGACCAGTTTGTCGGCGCCCTCTACGAGAAGGTAAGGTGTGACGGTGTGATAGCTCATGGTGAGATTTTCCTTCGCCGGGACGTCTGCCGTATTGTAAGAAACTGACGTCACACGATGGGAACGTGATTCAGGTGCGGGGTGCGTGACGCGGCGTATTCGCCGGGGCTGAGGCCGGAGATGGCGCGGAAATCGTGGATCAGGTGGGCCTGGTCGAAGTAGCCGCTGGAGACGGCGACATCGGCCCAATCGACCGGCCCTTGCGGGATGCGGCGGAGGGTCGATTGGAAGCGGCGGACGCGGCAGTAGAGCTTCGGCGTGAGGCCGATCTGTTGGCGGAAAAGCTCGATGAAGCGGCGCTCGCTCAGGCCGGTGGCTTCACGGACGCGGGCGATCGAGTGAGTCGCGCGAAATTCGCGGAGAGCATACGCGATGGCGGGATGGTGCGCGAGCGGACGCGCGAGTTGGCGGAGGAGCGCAGTTTCGAGGAGGTCGAAGCGCGCCTCGACATTCGGTGCGGCGACGAGGCATTCGCGAAGTTCGCGGGCGAACCCGCCCCAGAGATCGTCGAGGCCGACCTGCAGTCCGTGCAGTTCGGAGGCGGGCAGGGGCAGGAACGGGAACACCCCGCCGGGGCGGAAGTGTATGCCGACGACGGACTGTTGTTCGGCGGTATCGAGCAGGAAGAAATTCGAGTGCGGGCCGACGACGACGCCGCCGGGAAGACGTTCGTAGCGGGTGGGATCGCGGGGATCGTAGACCCGGCATTGATCTTCGTTAAGATTGACGACGAGTTCGGCGGAGCCATCGGGAAGCAATCGCTCCATGCGGTGCACGGGCGCCGGCCCTTCGCTCCACCAGAGGAGATCGACGAAGCCGGCGAGCGCCCCTCGCGCTTTCCGGGTGCTGTACCCCATTCACACAGGATACAATCTCGGTGATGAAACGCGCTGCTTTGTTTGTCGTGATGGTTGCGCCGGTATTTGCGCAGACGTATGACCTGGTGATCGCGAACGGGCGAGTGATCGACCCGGCGACGAATCTGGATGCGGTCCGGCATGTAGGCATTAGCGCCGGAAAGATCGAGGCGATTTCGGCGACTCCGCTCGGCGGAAAAGCGACGATCGATGCCAAGGGACTGGTGGTCGCGCCGGGGTTCATCGATCTGCATTCGCACGGGCAGACTGCGGAGAATTATCGCTTCAAGGCGCGCGATGGGGTGACGACGGCGCTCGAGATGGAAGTGGGCGCGGGGCCGGTCGCGCAGTGGTATGCAGAGCGCACGGGAAAATCGCTGATCAACTTCGGCGCGACGAGCGGGGAGCTGCCGGCGCGCATCGCGGTAATGCACGACTCGGGCACGCTGCTGCCGCGCGACAAGGCGGTGGAGCGCGCGGCGACGACGGAGGAGTTCACCGAGATTCTGGCGCGCGTGGGGCGCGGGCTGCAGGAAGGCGCGCTCGGGATCGGGCTGGGGATCGCGTATCTGCCGCATGAATCGCGCGCGGAAGTGGTCAAACTTTTTCTGCTGGCGGCGATGAAGAAGGTGCCGGTCTACGTGCATATGCGCAATGGAGGGCCGCTCGAACCGGGCGTGGTGGATGCAGTGCAGGAGATCGTTGCGGATGCGGCGGCGACGGGCGCGAGTGTCCACGTGGTCCACATCACGAGCATGGGATTGCGCGAGACTCCGCTGTGTCTCGCGATGATTCAGGGAGCGCGTTCGCATGGTGTGGATGTGACGACGGAGGCGTACCCTTATACCGCCGGGATGACGGATCTGGGGAGCGCGATTTTCAATGAAGGGTGGCAGCAGCGGCAGGGCGGGATCGGGTTCGGCGATCTGCAATGGGCGGCGACGGGCGAGCGGCTGACGGCGGAGACGTTTGCGAAATATCGCAAGCAGGGCGGGTTCGTCGCGATCCACTCGATTCCGGAGAACATCGTGGAACTGGCGATGGCGAATCCGCTGGTGATGATCGCGAGCGACGGCATTCTGGATGAGGGCAAGGGCCATCCGCGCGCGGCGGGGACGTACGCGCGCGTGCTGGGAAAGTATGTGCGGGAGCAGCAGGTGCTGAGTTTGATGGACGCTCTGCGGAAGATGACGTTGATGCCGGCGGACCGGCTCGGGATGAAATCGAAGGGACGGCTCGCGGTGGGCGCGGATGCGGACGTCACGGTGTTCGACGCGGCGCGGGTGACGGATCGGGCGACGTTCGAAAGTCCGGCGCGATATTCGGAGGGAATCCCGTATGTGATCGTCGGCGGCACGGTGGTGGTGAATCGCGGAGAACTGGTGCCGGATGCGGTGCCGGGGCGCGCGGTGCGGCGTGACTGAAGACTAGCCATGGCGCGCGAATTTCCGCGGACGAGTACGAACGGCACATCGAGGCGACGGGCCAGCCGCAGGCGATCGCGGAGTTGCTTGACGAACTCGTTCGTCAACGTGCGCCGGAGCGGAGGGTGTGGATTGCAGGAGCGGGGACGGGGCAGGTCTTCGAGTACTGGGCGGCAAGCGAGTCTCGAGCGGCTCTCGGCGCGACTGCGGTGTACGACGGCGATCGACGATCTTGAGTCCCCTGCCCCGATGGGGGCCATTCGATGTGGCGATCGTCACTCTGGTGCTGGAGCACGACTGGCGGCGGGCGGTGGTCCGGCTTTGCAGGGCTGCGGCGCAGGTCTTCGCGGTCATCCGGGCGAACTGATCGCGGTCCACGGGTTCGGCTGGGCGGGCGTTTGGGTGCGGGAAGTCCGCGACGGGAAGAAAATGGTCGGGCTGGAGTGGGACGGGAACAAAAGTACCCGTTCTTTAGAAAATTCTAGTGCAATATAACGAGTTACGCGTCAGTCGCCGGTACGATTGTTCCGTAAACGTTAACTTCGCCTCAAGATCTGAATACCTACAAACCTCGCTGGCTCGATTGTTGCACACGGGTTCCAAGGAATCGGGAGTGAGGGAAGTGGGCGAATTCCGGTAAGAAATTTAGTTTCAGGTAGATAACTTGGAAAAAATAATTCTAGAGTTTAGGTGAACGGCGTTCCAGCAGGTTCACATTTCGCCAAATTCCGGCGAGGCGGCCGATGCGCTCGCGAGTTCCGAGGATGCGGAAGCCGTGACGTTGATGGAGTCGGAGGCTGGCCTCGTTTTCCGGGAAGATGCCGGCTTGCAAGGTCCAGATGCCGGCCTGCTCGGAGGCCCCGATGAGTTCCTGGAGGAGCGCACTACCTGCTCCCGCGCCGCGGGCCGCGGCGGCGACGTAGACGCTGACTTCGGCGACTCCCGCGTAGACTCTACGGACTCCAACGGGGCTGAGGGCGGCGAAGGCCACCACGGCGTCGTTTTCCACGGCGACGAAGCGGCAATCGGGGCGGTGGGCGGCGTCCCAGCGTTCCCATTCGGGCGCTTCGGTTTCGAAGGTCGCGTTTCCGGTGGCGATGCCTTCGAGATAAATGGCGCGGACGGCGGGCCAATCGGCGGGCAGCATCGGGCGGATCGAAACTCCCATTGAAATAATGTAGACCACCGGCGGCACGCTATTATGGAGCAGTCGATGACGACCCTCGGGGCGCTACTCCGCCAGAATTCTAATTATCGCTACACATGGATGGCCCAGGTTGTCAGCGAAATCGGCGATTACTTCAACAATATTGCGGTATTTGCGCTGGTGATGGAGAAATCCGGCTCGGGCCTGGTGGTCACGGGCGTGATGCTGGCGCGGGCGATTCCGGCGGTGGTGGCGGGGCCGGTGGCGGGCGTGCTGCTCGACCGGTGGGACCGGCGGCGGATCATGATCGCTAGCGACATTGTGCGGGCGGTGATTGCGCTGGGATTCGTCCTGACGATTCACCAGCCGCGGCCGTGGCTACTCTATTTGCTGAGCGCGGGACTGATGTTCGCGTCGCCATTTTTCACGGCGGGGCGCGCGTCGATTCTGCCGACGATCGCGACCACGGAGCAGCTGCACGCGGCGAACTCGCTGACGCAGACGACGCAATGGGCGACGCTGACGTTGGGCACCTTGCTGGCGGGGTACAGCGCGGGGGTTCTCGGGTATTACTGGGCGTTCGTGATCAATTCGCTGAGCTTCGTTTTTTCGGCGATCGCGATCTGGCAGATCAGCGTGCCGGGCGGATTTCGCGCGGTGCGGCATCCCTCGCATGAGGGAAAGCGCGGGTGGCAGGAGTATCGCGACGGGCTCTCTTATATGCGGAGCGTGCCGCTAATGATGGGGATCGCGATGATCTCGGTGGGCTGGTCGATGGGGGGCGGCGCGGCGCAGATTCTGTTCGCGCTGTTCGGCGAGCAGATCTTCCATCGCGGGGCGACGGGGATCGGGTCGATTTGGGGCTTTGCGGGGATTGGGCTGTTGATCGGCGGCGCGATCGGGCACCTGACGGGGCGGACGGTGAGCTTCGGCGGGTACAAGCGGACGGTGACCCTGTCGTACCTGCTGCACGGGGCGGCGTACATGCTGTTCAGCCAGGTGGAATCGTATGCGGCGGCGCTGGTGTTCATGATGTTCTCGCGGGTGGGGATGGCGGTGACGAGCGTGTTGAACAATGCGCAACTGCTGCGGCACACGCCGGACCAGTATCGCGGGCGGGTGTTTTCGACGATGGAATCGATCCGGTGGAGCGTGATGATCGTGTCGATGGCGGCGGCGGGGATCGCGAGCCAGTATACGAGTCCGCGGACGATCGGGCTGATCGCGGGCGGGTTCGGAGTACTGACGGCGATTGTGTGGGCGTGGCTCGATTGGTCGGGGCGGTTACCGGAGCCGGCTGCGCCCGGTAGCGGCACGCCTCTCCTGAAAAAGGGACTGTCCAGCTAAGGCCCACTAGGACCGTCGATCTATACAGGTTGGGGTTTTGTGGTCGATGAGTATTTCACGGGGGAAGTAATTGTCGACCATAAGCAGCGAGACGGCGGGGCTGCTGGCCCTGTGCAACGCACATCGACCGATGCAGGTGCTGGCCGCGGAGGACAATCCGGTCTTTCAGTCCATGCTGAAGACCATGTTGACGCGGTGGGGCTATGAAGCGGTGATGGCGCGCGACGGAAATGAGGCGTGGAACATTTTGCAGCGGGACGACGCACCGCGGCTGGCCGTTCTGGATTGGATGATGCCCGGGGTGGACGGTTTGGAGATCTGCCGGCGGATCCGGAGCGCGAACCGCGAGCCCTACATCTATATACTGCTGCTGACGGCGCGGACGGAATCGCAGGATTTGATCGAGGGCATGGATGCGGGGGCGGACGACTACCTGACGAAACCGTTCAATGCGCATGAACTGCGCGTCCGGATTCGGGCGGGGCGGCGGATTCTGGATCTGCAGGAGGAGTTACTGCAGGCGCGGGAGGCGCTCCGCGAGCAGGCCACCTACGACGGGTTGACGGGGCTGTTGAATCGCACGAATATTCTGGAGAAGTTGGATGACGAGCTGGCGCGCGCCACGCGGAGCGGGAGCGCGGTTTCGGTACTGATGGTGGATCTGGATCGATTCAAGTCGGTGAACGATACGCAGGGACATTTAACGGGAGATGCGGTGCTGCGGGAGGCGGCGAGCCGCTTGCGGTCGGCGTCGCGAAGGTATGACGCGGTGGGCCGGTATGGGGGTGAGGAGTTTCTGGTGGTGCTGCCGGGATGCGAGGCTTCGGCGGCGCGCGTGCAGGCGGAGCGGCTGCGAGAGGCGATCGCGGACATTCCGTTCCGGGCAGACTCACGTCCGCTGCCGATGACGTGCAGCATTGGGCTCGCGTGCTCCACACATTGCGCGCCGGAGGCGCTGATTCGAGGGGCGGACGATGCGCTGTATCTGGCGAAGGCGCAGGGGAGGAATTGCGTGGTGGTGCATGCGGAGAAGGTGACGGCGTAGGGAACTGGGAGGGCGAGCAGCACACGACTGCCCCGGTTAAGATCGGCGGCTGCCACGGACGCACGCCTTCCGCAGATAGAGCGCAAGACGTGGCTGGAGAGCACGACAGGCGTACGCTGCCTGGCTGAATCGAGCGTCACCGGCTCGCGCGTGCCCTTGTCGCGGTGCTGTCAGAGGGCGCCGCGATTGGCGACGGATGAATGCGGCGCAGCATAGCCGCAACCAAAAGAGAAAAACCTTTAGCCGCCGATGAACGCCGATCAACGCCGATAAAAAAAGAGGGGCCAAGGCTCCGAATCGGTCGGCTCTGGCGGGCGTGAAAAATAGATCGGCCACGGATGAACGGGGACACGGATAAAGAAGAAGGCAAGTGACCGCATGGGTCTGGGAATAGGGAGTAGGAGATATGGCCCCACGTGAACGGCGCTGCGATTCAAGCGACGATCAACTCGGCGATCGCGATCTATGAATCCACGTTCGCGGACCCGATCACTGTGTCGATCAAGTTTCAGTCATCGAACAGCGGTTTGGGCAGCAGTTCCACATTTTTCGCGAATGTTGCCTATCAGACCTACCCGAACGCGTTGATTGCGGACGGCAAGAGCGCCGACGATGCGGTTGCGCTGGCGGGCCTGCCGGCCGGACCGAACAATCCGGTCAACGGCCCCTCGACAATCAATGTAAAGACGGCGAACCTCCGCGCCGTGGGCATCAACGTCAACCCGCCGGCGGGGCAGCCCGACGGAACAATCACGCTGAACACAGTTATCACGACACCGGGTAGTCCGGGGACAACTGCGCAGTACTTCCTGATGCCCGTGGTGATGCACGAGATCAACGAAGTATTTGGGTTGGGCTCGTCTCTACCAGGGATATCGATCGGCACAATCTTCCCGAGGATCTCTATCGTTACAACAACACCTGCGACCGGAGCTTCACGACCAGCCCCACCGCACAGGCTTTCTTTTCGATCGATTGCACTACGCTCCAGGCGCAGTTCGACAATCGGAATGACGGCGGCGATTTTGGCGATTGGCAGAGCAACCCGCTGCCGGGCGGTGTTCAGCCGAGAGTTCAGGACGCGTTTGCGAGCCCGGGCGCGAATCCGTCGCTTGGTGTTGAGCTTCGCGCTCTCGATGTGATCGGCTACGATTTGGCAGTGCCTGAACCGGTAACAGCGGCCTTGCTTCTCGCGGGCCTCGGGCTGATTGCCGCACGGCGGCGCTCCGCCCCGCGTCTTGGCTGAAGGCACTACAACGCGCCCACTTCAAATTGGTGAACGCGCGCCCACGCTTCGGTAGACGACTTCGTGCAGCGGCTGTCACGTGATGTTATCCGGAGCGGCGTATCATCTTATCTGATGCTGAAAACCTGCTCGCGTCTTTTTCCTGTCTGGCTGATTCTTTGGGAGCTGGCGACCGGGCCGGCCGCGGCTCAGCCCGCCGCGCCACTCCGCCTCTCCGAGATTCAGATTATCGGGAGTCATAACAGTTATCACGCGGGGATCCCCGCGCATGAAATGGAGTATCTGCGCAAGAACGCGCCGAGCACGGCGGAGGCGCTGGACTACCGCCATCCGGCGCTGGAGGTTCAGTTAGACGCCGGAGTCCGCCAACTCGAAATCGATGTCTACGGCGATTCCAAGGGAGGCCTGTTCGCCAATCCTGCGGCGCCGGGTCTGGTGTCGAAGGCGGGGCTTCCCGAGGACCCGCCATTCGATCCGAGCGGCGTCATGAAGAAACCCGGGTTCAAAGTGCTCCATGTGCAAGATATCGATTTCCGCAGCAACTGCCAGCCGTTCACGGCGTGCCTGGGAATCATCCGGGATTGGTCGAAGACGCATCCCGGCCATCTGCCGATTTTCGTGCTGGTGGAAAACAAGGACGAGCGTCCGCGCGGGGAGCATATGGTCACACCCGAGCCGCTTACGGCGGAGACCTTCGATGCGCTCGACGCCGAGATCCGGTCCGTCTTCCAGCCGGGCGAGATGATCACGCCGGACGATGTCCGCGGGAAGCACCGCACTTTGGAAAAAGCTGTGCTGACCGACGGCTGGCCGGCGCTCGACCGGGCGCGCGGCAAGGTCATCTTCCTGCTGGACCAGCGCCGCGTGGGACCGTTCTACACCAAAGGACACCCGTCGTTGGAAGGGCGCGTCCTGTTCACCAACGCTGTGGCGGGCACACCGGACGCGGCATTCACGGAGGTGAATAATGCGCAGTCCGACCCCGGCCTGATTCCCGGCCTCGTGAAGAAGGGGTATCTGGTTCGAACTATGACGGATCCGGCGCCGGCTGGAATCCGCTCGGGCGACACCGCAAAACGCGATGCCGCGATGGCCAGTGGAGCGCAGATTTTGAGTACCGATTATCCGTATGGAGAGTCCGCCGCGTCGGGTTACGCCGTGCGATTCGAGCGTGGCAACGTTCGTTGCAATCCCGTGGTGAAGCGGGCGAACTGCTCGGCGGCGGCGATTGGGGAACGATAGGCGCGTGCTGGGAATCGGGATGCGATGCGCGTGGGGATAGGTCAGAGGGATGCACTTGGCGGGATTGGCCCATATATCTACGGCCGGCGACGACTCGTCACAGGGGACCCGTGGAAAACGCATTTCTTATTCTGATCCCTCAGACTTCCCAGAATGGGACATATGTGGCGCGACGCCGACCAGATCAGCGAGTCGCGCGTTTTCCGTCAACTTGACAGCCTCTGCGCTGCCTCGCCATCCTCTGCCCCGCTTCCGGTTGGCCCGTGTTCCGGCCCGGTGTGCCGCTCGAAAACCGTCGTTATTCGCAGTTTTCCAGCGACGGAGCCAAGTGAACTGCCTCCAGTATGCTGTCCGCGGGTGATTGCCGTGAAAGGCAGTTCTTGTCAACACCTCTAATGCGCATCTACAAAATTGTCGAGTGATATTATGACCGCAGTCGCATGGTTGGCCAAAGTTTGTTGCACTACACCGTGCTGGAACGCCTCGGTAGTGGGGGAATGGGCGTTGTATATCGCGCCAGGGACACACGGCTGGATCGCCTGGCAGCGATCAAGGTTTTGCGCGACGACGCAGTGGCCGATATGGGACGACAGAAGCGCTTTATTCAGGAAGCCAAAGCTGCTTCGGGTCTGAATCATCCGAATATCATCACGATTTACGACATCAGTACTGCCGATGGCGTGCTCTTCATGGCAATGGAACTGGTCACCGGCCACACCCTCGAGCAGTTGATTGCCCGTAAACCGCTGCCCTGGCGGGAGGCCTTGAAGTACGCAGTGCAGGTTGCCGGCGCCTTGTCGGCTGCGCACGAGGCAGGCATCATCCACCGTGACATCAAGCCGGCAAACATCATGGTGTCCGAAAAGGGGTGGGTGAAAGTGCTGGATTTCGGCTTGGCCAAGCTATCGGAACACGAAGCTGGCGAGCAAGCGTCTACTCAAACCTTCAACCCTCAAACCGAAGAAGGGACCATTGTTGGAACCATCGCCTACATGTCA
>JAOAPT010000295.1 GCA_025463045.1 Candidatus Solibacter sp. | reverse complement strand
CCGGCGCAGGCCGCTTCGGAAACGCCACGTCCCGCATTGTCTTACCCGCGGGCATCGCCAGATCCACAAACCCGGCCAGCATCTCTTCCCACGTCTGCTCGCCCCAGTACACATCGCTCTTCGGGTCGGGATTGAACGGATTGTTCGGCGAATTGTCGAATCGCGCCACGCACTCGATCACCGTGCCCTTTGGCAGCAGCTTCGGCTCCTTCAGGTAATAGGTCAACTGCCAGTTGAAGTCGTATCTCGGCACCGTCAGCAGAGTTTCCGTCTCCCCCGTCGGATAGATCGCCTTATACTCGAACCCCTTCCCTCGGACGTGCATGTGCGGGAATAACGAGAGCAGCTTCGTATCTTCGTACAGCGTCACCCGAGCCGTCACCGGATGATCCGCGATCCCCGGCGGAATGTGCAAATTCGTGTTCGACACGAACGTGTTGACCACGCGCTCCTTCGGCGGCTCCTTCGCGAAAACGAACCCGATCCGGCTGCGATCCCCCGCCGCCTTCCCTGTCGCCGTGTAGTGCATCTGGAAAATCACGTCCGACCCCTTGGGAATAAATCGCGCCTGCCCCGGGCCCACCTCATACGGCAGCCCGCCCGGCACGTACACCCCGATCATCTCGACCGCGCCCGCGAACTGGAACTGCCCCTTTCCCGTGTCCTCCTGCCGCTTCGCATCCTGCTTCGGCGGAAGATACGGAATCCCCGGCTTCGCGTCCGGCAGGTACTTCACGCCCGGAGGCCGCACCAGCATCACGATATGGTGCACCACGCTCTTCGTGCCCGGCCGCACTTCCACCCTCTCGATCCACTTGTCTTCCGTGAACCCCGTCGGCACCACGATGTACGTGTAGTCCACCGTTCCCGACGCCGGCACTTCCACCGCGTTCGGCATTTCGACGATCGCGTCCGGTTTTCCGATAGACCACCCCTCGGCGAACGTCAGCGGCTTCGGAGCGTCCTTCGGATCGCCCTCCTTCGCGCCGCCATCCACCCACGCCGTCAACGTATCGATCTCGTCTTGCGAAAGGCGCCGGTCGTTGGCGAACTCACCGTGTTTTGGATCGGCAAACCACGGCGGCATCTTGCGAACCAGGACTGCTTCCTTGATCGACTTCGCCCACGGCCGCGCATCCTTATAAGTGAGCAGCGACATAGGCGCCGCCTCGCCCGGACGGTGACACCCTTGACACCGAGCCTGCAAGACCGGTTCGACGTGCTTGTGGAAGGTCGCATCCTTCGCCGCGGGCGCGGCCGAAAGCCCCCAAACCCCGCATATGACTAAAACGTACAGACGCATCGTGATCCCCCTCGCCATGGGGCGATCTTACCATACGCGCCTGTGGCGATTGACACACGCACGCCCCGCCAAACCGCTTGGATGGTCCGTTGGTTGCACTCTCATAAGTGCTGCGGAACGAGCCGCGGTTCTTAAATTTAAAGGAGTGGTAACCATGAGCACAAAATCAATAAAGACCATGGCGGGCGTTCTCACCTTGGCCGGCGCGGGTTGGTTCCTCGCCACCACAATGCGCGCCCAACCGATGTACGATCGCATTCACGTCAACCTACCGTACAAAGTTACGCTGCAGAATAAAACAATTCCCCCCGGCGATTACACGATTCAACAGCTTCCCAGCGCCGCCGGCGACAGCCGCATTCTCCTTTTTTACACGAACGACGGCATGAAATTCGAAACGTCGGCGATGACGATTCCCGCGTTGGATCCCAACACGGCGCGCGACACGAAAGTCATCCTGAACCATGTCGGCGACGATTATTACATCAGCAAGATTTGGGTGCAGGGCAAAGATTACGGCTATGAACTTCCCGTTCCCGACCTCTTCAAAGGCCGACAGAACGAACGCATGAGCGAGGCCACGGTAGCGGGCACTTATCAGCCCTCTTCCAGCACCGATACGACCACCGCCACGACGACTACTACCGACACCACGGCCAACACCGCTGTTGCCACGCCGCCTCCGGCAGCCGCGACCGAGCCTGCGACCGCGACCAACACGCCGAGCACGCCGACGCCGACCGAGACCGCGCAGGCAGCGCCGCCGACGCCGGCCCCGGTCGATAACTCCGCCGACCGCGCCGTGGCCGACCCAACTCCGGCACCGGCCCCCGCGACCGACACCACCGGAAGCAGCGATCGTTCGAGCATGCCTTCGACCGCAGCCAATTGGCTGACCCTGCTGCTCTCCGGCACAACGCTTTCCGGCGCCGGCCTCATGCTGCGTCGCAAGCGCGCTAACTAACTCTGAATGACGAACCGCCCGAGAGACAGGAGTTGCACCCGATGAACCGCGACCGATGGAAGTTACTACTTTCTTGTTTACTTCTGATCTCGGGCACGATCCTGTCGATACAGGGCCTTCGCATTCTGCTGGAGTCAGAAGTCGGGCAGACCACCGCGGCACGGCAATTCCGTTCCGCGGCGGTCCTCCCGTCGAAGCCGTCCGCCGAGCGTCGCCCGCCCCGCGGCGACATCATGGCACTTCTCACCATCCCGCGCCTTTCCACCGAACTCTACGTGATGGAAGGCGACGGCAACAGTGAATTGCGCCGCGGACCCGGGCACCTCGCCGATTCGGCAATGCCCGGCAGTCGCGGCAACTGCGTCATCGCCGGTCATCGCGACACTCACTTCCGCATCCTCCACGAAATCCGCAAAGGAGACGACATCAACGTGCGCACCAACTCGGGCACCTTCGTTTATCGCGTCGACAGCATCTCCGTCGTCTCACCCTCGAACACAACTTCGCTTCGCGCCACCAATCGCCCCGTCCTCCATCTGGTCACCTGCTACCCCTTCTACTACGTGGGCTCCGCACCGCAGCGCCTTGTCGTCGAGGCCAGCCTCGCCTCCGGTCCGACCGGCGAACTGCACGCGAAAACAAAATAAGTAAAATAAGGAATGCCCGATAGTTCCGACGAGTTCTACCGCATTCAGAAACTGCCTCCGTACGTCTTCGCCGTAATTAACGAAATGCGCGCCAAGGCGCGCGCAGCGCAGATCGACGTCATCGATTTGGGGATGGGGAACCCGGATGGCGCTACGCCGCGCGTGATCGTCAACAAGATGATCGAAGCCACCCGCAACGCGCGCAATCATCGCTACTCGCAATCCCGCGGTATCCCAAAATTACGCGAAGCCATCACCCGTCGATATCTCGACAACTATGGTGTTGAGCTCGACCCCGACAAGGAAGCCATCGTCACCATCGGCGCCAAGGACGCGCTCGCGCACCTCCTCTTTGCCACCATCGGACCCGGCGATGTCGTCGTCTCGCCCAACCCCGCCTATCCCATTCATCAGTACGGCGTCATGATGGCCGAAGGCCACGCCTGCATGCTCCCCATGCCGGACGCCGCCACCTTCCTCGAGCGCCTGAAAGATCTCTACCGCAACAACGCAAAGAAGCCCAAGCTGTTGCTCATCTCCTTCCCGCACAATCCCACCACCACCTGCGTCGATCTCGATTTCTTCCGCGAGATCGTCGATCTCGCGCGCGAGCACGGCACCCTGATCGTTCACGATTTCGCCTATGCCGATCTCGGCTTCGATGGCTACACGCCGCCCAGCATCCTGCAGGTCGAGGGCGCAAAGGATGTCGCGGTTGAAATTTTTTCGCTGTCCAAGAGCTACAACATGGCGGGCTGGCGCGTCGGCTTCTGCCTCGGCAATCCGAAGATGATCGCCGCTCTCGCGCGCATCAAAAGCTATCTCGATTACGGCGTCTTCCAGCCGATCCAGATCGCCAGCATCATCGCTCTCCGCGAATGCGAAGAGGACACGAAAAAGATCTGCGCCATCTACCAGAAGCGCCGCGACGTACTGGTCACCGGCCTCAACCGCGCCGGATGGCCCGTCGAAAAACCGCGCGGCTCGATGTTCCTCTGGGCTCCCGTGCCCGAGAAATACCGCGCCGGAGGCTCGCTCGAATTCTGCAAACTGGTGCTCGAAAAAGCGCAGGTCGCGGTATCGCCCGGAATCGGCTTCGGCCCGCTCGGCGAAGGCCACGTGCGTTTCGCTCTCGTCGAAAACGAACAGCGCATCCGCCAGGCCACACGCGCCATCGGCCAGTTCCTCAAATCCTGACGTCTTATGTTTGCCAAAGGCGATCGCGCATTTTCATCCCTTGTTCTGGCCCCGAACGGGGCCATGAAGAACTCCGTTGAAGAACCACTCCTATCCGAGCCGCGACGGTTACGGAGCGGTGGTCACGCGACCACCGTCGCGGTAGGGATGGCCGTTACCAGCCACCCCCCGCACAGACCCGTACTTGCAGGAACTACTGCATACGGTTCTTACCTTGGATCTGACCCCTTGCGGCGTCT
>JAOAPT010000289.1 GCA_025463045.1 Candidatus Solibacter sp. | reverse complement strand
AAGTGAGCAGGGCCGTCGGGCCCCCGATGTAGGTGACGTCCATAATTCGTTAGATTCTACTCATCTCCGGCAGGATTCAGCGGCAGGATTCAGCGGCAGGATTCAGCGGAGGGCCTTTATAGTAGATAGAGCATGGGTCAGGATCTGGTGGTTTTGTACGAGCATCCGGAGTGGCAGAAGCCGTTGTTCGCGGCGCTCGAACGGCGCGGAGTGCGCTATGCAGCGTTCGACTTGAAGCGCGGCGCGTTCGATCCGGACGCAGTGCCGGACGCGCCGCTGTACTTCAATCAAGCGAGCCCGAGCGCATATGTGCGCGGGAATACACGGGCGGTACCGCTGGCGCTCTCGTTGATGCGCTCGCTGGAACTGGGCGGCGCGCGCGTGCTCAACGGATCGCGCGCGTTCGCGCTCGAACTCAGCAAATCGGCGCAGGCGGCGCTGATGCGGAGGCTCGGGATCGATCATCCGCGCTGCCTCGCGTTCAACGACGTCGACGCGGCGCTCGCGCAATGGGGCGATCGGTGGCCGGCATTGCTGAAGCCCGAGCAGGGCGGCAGCGGCGCGCGCATGTACCTGTTGAATTCCGGCGAAGAGTTGGCGCGCTTGCTGCGCGAGCGGCCCGAACTGTGGCTGCCGGACAATCTGCTGATGCTGCAGGAATACTTCGCGGTGGACGCGGCGCGCGGCATCGTGCGGATGGAATTCCTCGGCGGCGAACTGCTCTACGCGATGCGCGTGGTGTCGCACGGCGCGTTCAACCTCTGCCCGTCGGAGGCGTGCAATCCGGAGGGCGGCGGCGAATCCATCTGCGAAGTTCCGGAAGTGAAAGCGGCGAAGCCCGTGGAGTTCTTCCCCTACCCCGAGGTGCCCTCCGCGGCCGTCGAAGCGGGTAAACGGATCATGTCCGCGGGAGGGCTCGACGTGGGCGGCATCGAGTACCTGGAGGCGTCGGACGGACGGCTGATCTTCTACGACGTGAACGCGAATTCCAATCTGCGCGCGCCGATCGGGCAGGCCTTCGGGTTCGATCCATTCGAGCGCGTGGTCGATTACCTGACCGCGTCCTGATCGGGCATCGGGATCCCCAGCCATTCGGAAATCAGGCGGTAGGTAAAGCCCCACAGCGGCGTGCCGTCGAGCATGACGGAGGGAAAGACCAGGTCGGGCGAGCGGTCGACCATCGGGCGCAGGGCGTGGCGGGCGGGATCGCGCAGATCGCGCAGCGGTACCCAAAGCGCCGAGGCAGCTTCGCGCGGATCGAGCACGGTTGGGAGTTCACTCTCGACGCCGAAGACGAAGGGCGCGACGAGAAGATAGGGTGGCACGAGGCGACGCGCAGTCATGTGGGGCAGCGCGGATTCCATCTGATCGCGCGTCAGGCGAACGCCGCATTCTTCGGCGAGTTCTCGCAGGGCGGTGTCGAGCGGGTCGCCATCCTCGGGGTCGCAGTGCCCACCGGGGAAGCTCCAGTGCCCGGACCAGGAATCGTTAGCACGCGTGGAGCGGCGAATCAGGAGGACTGATTCCGCAGGTCCGCGCGCGTGCACGATGGCTACCGCCGCATCCGGTGGGGTCATGTTTCTATCATCTACCGATCGGCGGCAAGCGTGCATCATCGGATAGGTTTGTCCGATGATGGAGAGATGCACCGGCGCGAGTTTCTGATGATGACGGCCGCGGCCCTGGCGGCGCGGCAAGTGCGGGGGCAGGCGGCCCACTTCGACGTACGCAAGTATGGCGCGAAGGGCGACGGCAAGACGAAGGACACGGCGGCGCTGCAGCGCGCGATCGACGAATGCACCGCGGCGGGCGGCGGCGTGGTCTACCTTTCGCCGGGCACATATCTCTCGGGCACGGTCGCGCTGAAGGACAACGTGACCTTCCACCTGGAGGCCGGCGCGACGCTGCTCGGCAGCACCGACCTCGCGGACTATCGCCATGAAGCCGGCCCGCCGAAGCTCGGCGATGCCAACGGGAAGCACCTGATCTTCGCGCGCGAGGCGAAGAATGTCACGCTCTCGGGCGCGGGCAAAATCGATGGACAAGGGCAGGCATTCTGGGTGCCGAGCGGGCGCAAGGTTCCGCCGCCGGAAGACGCATGGCGGGATGTCGCGACCTACGATTGGAAGCCGCTCGACCGTCCGTCGCCGATGGTCGAATTCTTCGGCTGCACGAATCTGCGCATCGAGGACGTGACGCTGGCGAATGCGTCGGGCTGGACGCTGCGGCCGATCGAGTGCGACACGGTGGTCATCCGCGGGATCAAGATTCGCAACGCGATCATCGGGCCGAATACGGACGGGATCGACCCGACGTGCTGCCGCAACGTGTTCATCAGCGATTGCGATATCGCGACGGGCGACGATTGCATTTGCCTGAAAAGCGAAGGGCCGTACGGGCGCATGGGGCTGACGAAGAACATCACGATCACCAACTGTGTGATGACGTGCTGCTGCAACGGGCTGAAGTTCGGCACGGCGACGCGCGGCGGGTTTGAGAACATCACGTTTTCGAATTCCGTGATCTACAACGAAGACGTGCCGCTGAATGCGCGGGTTATCTCCGGGATCGCGATCGAGATGGTGGACGGGGGCTGGGTGGATGGCGTCGCGATCTCGAACATCCGCATGCAGCGCGTGCGCACGCCGATTTTCATTCGTCTCGGCGCGCGGCGCGGTGCGGGCCGGCTGCGCGGCGTGATGATCGACAACGTGCACGCCACGGGAGCGATCCTGACGAGCTCGATCACCGGAATCCCCGGACACGCGGTGGAAGATGTGTCGCTGACCAATATCCGCATCGAGACGGTGGAAGGCGGGAAGGCCGAATGGGCGGCGCGCGCGATCCCCGAGATGGAGCCCAGCTATCCCGAAGCGCGGATGTTCGGACGGCTGCCC
Source organism: Candidatus Solibacter sp. (assembly GCA_025463045.1). Classification (GTDB taxonomy): domain Bacteria; phylum Acidobacteriota; class Terriglobia; order Bryobacterales; family Bryobacteraceae; genus Solibacter. Next base: position 5,555 of record JAOAPT010000289.1, on the reverse strand, counting down.
GCATACGGGCTCTACGTGCGGCACGCGACAGTGGTGAAGCTGGATAACCTGCGGCTCGCGGCGGGAAAGGCGGACGAGCGTCCGGCGGTACATTGCGAGGATGTCGGCGAACTGCGGATCGACCGCCTCGACGCTTCGGCGCCCACGATGGCGCAGCCGCTGATCCGGCTGGTGAACGTGCGGCAGGCGGTGCTCAACGGCTGCGTGGCGCCGAAGATGACGGGAGCGGCGGTGGAGATTTCGGGCGCGGAATCGTCCGGCATCCGGCTGGTCGGCGACGATTTCACGCGCGCGGGCAAAGTGGTGGACGTGAAGGACGGCGCGGTCCCGGGCGCGGTGACGATGTAGTTAATTCAAGAAGTACGTGCGATACAGCGTGTCGCGCTGCTTGGGGACGAAGCCCGCGTCGCGAATAATGCGGCGGAGCTCTTCCTCGCTCGCCCGATGGTGCGCACCGGCCGCCGACACGACGTTCTCCTCGATCATGATGCTGCCCACGTCGTTGCCGCCGAAACGCAGTCCGAGCTGGCAGGTCTTTAATCCCTGCGTCACCCAGCTCGATTGCACGTTGTCGAAGTTCTCCAGGTAAATCCGGCTGATCGCCAGCGTCTGCAGGTACTCGACGGCGGTCGCCTCTTCTTTCACGAAGCGGCCGAGCGACGTATTCTCGCGCTGGAAGGTCCACGGGATGAACGCGGTGAACCCGCCCGTTTCCTCCTGCAGGCCGCGCACAAGCTCCAGGTGATTCATGCGCTGCTCGAGCGTCTCGCCGCAGCCGAACATCATCGTCGCCGTAGTCCGCATGCCGAGCTGATGCGCGGTGCGATGCACGTCCATCCACTCCTGCGTGCCGCACTTGAGGCGGCTGATGCGGTGGCGCACGGCGTCGTCCAGAATCTCCGCACCGCCGCCGGGGATGGAATCGAGGCCCGCGTCGCGCAGGCGCGCGATTGTGTCGCGCAGCGAGAGTCCGCTCACATCGGCGATGTTCGTCACTTCCGGCGCCGAGAGGCAGTGCAGGTGGATCGGGAAGCGCTGCTTAATACCGCGGAAGAGATCTTCATACCACTCGATCTTCAGATCGGGATGCAGACCGCCCTGCATCAGGACGCCGGTGCCGCCGAGGTCGAGCGTCTCCTGAATCTTCGCGTAGATTGTCTCGTTGGGCAGCACGTAGCCTTCGGCATGACCGGGCGGACGGTAGAACGCGCAGAAGCTGCAGTACTCGGTGCAGAAGTTCGTGTAATTGATATTACGGTCGATGATGTAGCTGACGACATTCTCCGGATGCCACTTGCGGCGGATGCGGTCGGCTTCCATGCCGATCCCGATGAGATCGTCGGAGCGGAACAGATCGAGTGCTTCTTCGCGCGTGGTCATAGAGGTGAAGTGCGTTTCCTCTAGAATAGCAGGCCGGGTCCGGGCGGCTCAGGCGCCGACGGCGATCAGTTGCGTGTGCATCGGCTGGGCGAAGAGATAGATCGTGAAAACCGGCTTGGTATCGCCTTTGCCCCAGCGATTGACCGCCCATTTGGCGCGCAGGAATTTGACGTCCGGGTGGTCGGTCAGATCAAGAATAATCTGGTAGGTGCCGCAATAGAATTTCTGGGGAAAGGCGACTACCGGTTTGGTTCCCCAATCGGTGCCGTCGGCGGAACCCCAGATGGAAAGATCGATACTTTCCTGTTCGATGATTCGTGTGATGCCGAGGGTGAGAACGAGCGTTCCACCCGGTCGTTGATCCAAAGCCATTGCAGGCCCGGTTCCGGCTTCGCGGACTGTCGTCTCCGCTACTAAGAACTCTGGAAGCATTGGACTTGTCCCGCCTTGCGAGACCACCTTTTACAGAAATTCTATTTCAGCTTAAGGAATTGGTTTCTCGCTAGCTCCAGCGTCTCATATTTCTTGCAAAAACAAAAGCGTACTTGTTGGCTACCGCCGCCCGCCTGTGCATAAAAACTCGACCCTGGGACAGCCGCGATGCCCAGGTTGGTGATCAAATGCCGGACAAAGGAGCTATCGTCGGGAAAACCGAATTCCGATATGTCGGTCATTACATAATATGCGCCATGTGGCAGAAAACACTTGAAGCCAGCCGATTGCAGGCTTTCCACGATGTGGTCGCGGCGGGCGGCGTACTCGGTCGAGAGGTGCTCGTAGTAATTGCCCGCCATGGACAACGCCTGGACACCGGCCTGTTGCAAGGGCGCCGCCGCTCCCACCGTAAGAAAGTCGTGAACTTTTCGGATCGAGTCCGTCAAATCCGGCGCCGCCAGCACCCAACCGACGCGCCAGCCCGTCACCGAGTAGGTTTTACTCATGCTGTTGACAAGAATTGAGCGCTCCCGCATGCCCGGCAACGACATGATGGGAATGTGGACAGCGCCATCGTAAAGGATATGCTCGTAGATCTCGTCGGTGATGGCTAACGCGTCGAATTCCTGGCAAAGCCCGGCGATGAACTCCAGTTCCTGCCGCGTGAAGACCTTCCCCGTCGGGTTGTTGGGCGAATTCAGAATGATCGCCTTGGTCCGCGAGCTGAAGGCAGCGCGCAGTTCGTCGGGGTCGAAGCTCCAGTCCGGAGCATGTAGCGTGACGTAGCGCGGCGTGGCGCCGCAAAGCTGGGAGTCCGGCCCGTAGTTCTCGTAGAACGGCTCGAACAGGACGATCTCATCCCCCGGATCCACCACCGCCAGCAAAGACGCGACCATGCCCTCCGTAGCACCGCAGCAGACCGTGATTTCGCGTTCAGGATCGAACTCCATCCCGTAGGTGCGCTTGTACTTACCCGCGATCGCGTCGCGAAACGGCTTGGCGCCCCAGGTGATCGCGTACTGATTGATATCGGCATCGATCGCCTCTGCGGCGGCGCGCTTCAGATCGGCGGGGGCTGGAAAATCCGGAAATCCCTGCGCGAGGTTGATGGCCCCGTGACGCACGGCCAGGCGGGTCATCTCACGGATGACGGATTCGGTAAAGCGGGAGATTCGCTGGCTGCGAAAGCGGTTGCGGATAGCGGTGGCGGGAGTCGACACCCTACGAGCGTACTTTGAGAAGTGGGCCGACGGCAAGTGAATGTCGCCGGCCCGATTGTCAGTAGACAGGTAACTTGGGATCAAGTGTACTGAACTTGTTTTGTGTCAACAAGATGGCGATGGATAGACGAAAGAATGTAATCCAAAGTGAATCGCGATTAGAAAAGAAAGAATACCCTCAAAATATACTGAAATTCCCCCACTGATTTTAATTGTTCAAAGAAACAACCCGTGGCAAACTAAGTTAACGAACTCCAGGAACCCGCCGTGGAACTCACCGATTCGAAGATTATCGACGCATTAAAAGGCGAAATACAACGCCGCCGACGCAAAGCCGTACAGGCAAAGCCGGTGGAATCCAAACCCGACCGGCAAAAACGCTGTCTCTGTGGCATCTGTACTACCTGTGTGGACAACGCCCGTTGGGAAGCCATCTTCAATGCTAAGTTCGCGGACCCGGACTATTACAAATCGCGTCCGGTGCGCGGCGCCTCTTCGCTCGACTGGCTGCGTCCCGCTCCACGGCAGAGTTCGATTCGATCAATCGAACGCTAGGCGGAGATCAAGCTCGTCGGAGATCAAGCTAGTCGGCGATCAACCTGATCTCACCGATGCCGCCGTTCACATCGATGCGGATCTTGTTTTCGGCCCTCGCGTAGGATTCACTCTCCCAATGGCCGCCTTCGTTGCGCAGGCCGCGAACCTTGATACTGCCGATCCCGCCCCGAGCTTCCGCGTAGATTCCCGCGTCAGCCGGCAACCGCACCGTTGCCTGGCCGATGCCGCCGTGAATCGTCACGTTGTAGCTATGCTTGACCTTGCCGCGCAGATCCATATCGAGCTGGCCCACGCCCATATTCAATTCCACTCCGCGAAGCTGCAAGCTGCCTAAGTCGAGTTTGGCCTGCCCCGCGCCGAATTTCACGGAAAGGTCGAGCGGCACTTTGTTACTCAGTTGAATATCCCAGCGATACTGAGTCTTACCGAGCGTGGAGTGGTTACTCCCGGGCTGCTTGATACTCAATATTCCACGAGTTCCTTCGCGGGTATAACGGACCTCCGGTTTCCAGGAAGGCACGTTGTAGCTGAAATCTGCGCGAACGAGTTTCTGCGAGCCATCGGTCACGCGGAGATCGCCCGCGCCCATGACCAGATCGACACGGACCTCCTCCGACTGATCGAGATCCACGCTTTCGGAGGAGTACTCGAGGGGCCCGGTGTTTCGATGGTCGATGACGCAGCCTGTGAGGGAGAGCAGCGCGGCGAGCGGCGGCAGATATCTGGCGTTCATGGATTCTCCATGCAGAGTGTACGCGGAACCCGCCAGGCTTGTTCCCCCCAAGTGAAGAGTCAGTGAAGAGTGCGATGCGCGACACTGGCGCCACCCGTGCACTGTAAAGGCGCAGGTGCACACTATGCACCGGGAGGACTCAAAATGCTGCATTGGTCGCTGGTGTTTCTGGTTTTCGCGTTAATCGCGGCGGTACTCGGTTTCGGCGGTCTCGCTGGTGCGGCCGTCGGGATTGCCAAGATACTGTTCTTCGTATTCCTGGTAATCTGGCTAGTTGCCTTCCTGACCGGTCGCCGGGCAGTCTGAGCGCGGCGCGCATTACAATAGGAGAATGCGCGTTGCAAGTTGGAAATCGATGGCGGTTATCGCCCTTGGGGGCGCGGCGCTCCTGGTGGCGCAGGAATGGCAAACGGTCACCAATCTGGCGGACGTCGATCTCTCCGGGCTGACCGCCATCAAGAAAACGCGCGCATTGCACGCGCTGCGTAATTTCGATTGTACGTGCGGCTGCGGCATGAAGGTTGCCGAGTGCCGTGTGAAGGACCCCAACTGTTCGTACAGTCGGGGTCTTTCGAATATCATCGTCGAGGCTGTTAAGAAAGGCAGTTCCGAAGCGGATGCAGTAGCCGAGGCGAAAGCGTCTAAACTCGGTAAGCCGAAGGAAGCCAAGCTCCTCGACGATCCCGTTCCGATTCCCACCCTGGGTTCTCCGACCACTGGTCCGGCGAATGCCCGCATCGTTCTCGTTGAGTTTTCCGACTTTCAGTGCCCTTACTGCGTAAAGGCCGTTGAGAAGATCAACGCCTTACTGAAGGCCTACCCCAACGATGTGCGTCTGATTTTCAAACAGTACCCGCTGGAATCGCATCCCCAGGCATCGATCTCCGCCGCGGCGGCGCTGGCAGCGCACAATCAGGGAAAGTTCTGGCAGATGCACGATATTCTGTTCGCTAACCGAACACAACTTTCACGGCAGAATATACTCGCCTGGGCGGCGAAGATCGGTCTTGATATGAAGCGCTTCAATGCCGACCTGGATTCGGACGCGATCAAGAAGGCGGTCATCAAAGATACGCAGGATGGCGATAAGGCAGGCGTGGAAGGCACGCCGACCGTCTTCATCGACGGCCAGAGGTATAACGGCGAACTCGCGCTCGACGCGATCAGGCCGGTGATCGACGGCGAACTGAAGCGAATCGCTGCGAAGAAGTAGGCCTGTCCATCCGGCG
>JAOAPT010000255.1 GCA_025463045.1 Candidatus Solibacter sp. | reverse complement strand
GAAGTCCGCAACCTTGCCCAGCGCTGCGCCCAGGCTGCCAAGGACACCGCGGAACTGATTGAAGATTCCGTAGTCAAGTCCAACGCGGGTAAGGTCAAGGTCGATTCCGTCGCGGGCGCGATCCGTGGCGCGACCGAAGATGCCGGCAAGATCAAGGTCCTGGTCCATGAAATCAGTGTCGGCAGCCAGGAGCAGGCCCGCGGGATCGAGCAGATCGGTTCGGCGATGACGCAAATGGATCAGGTCACCCAGCGTGCCGCCGCCAACGCCGAAGAAGGCGCGTCGGCCGCCGAAGAACTGACCGCCCAGTCCGAATCCCTCAAGGTAGTAGTCGCTCAGCTGACCCGCATGGTGGGCGGCGGCAAGCCCCCGGCACGTCGCGATACACCTCGCAAGCCGGGCAGCGGTTTGGCTGCGATGGCCAACGCCGTGGCCCGTCACGCCCATCCCAGGCACGCAATGGCTGCGCGCAAGACCGAGCGCGATGCCTTCCCGATGGAAACCGGATTCTAACTACAAGCGACGACTCGGAATGCTTAAACCAGCGGTTCGCCGTGCTTACCCGCATTGCGGGTCGCCATCTAAAGAAAGATTAAAAAGGCCAGGAGTCAATCCATGCACTCACAGATGACAATCGGCAGAAAACTCACGCGGGGAGGCCCGATGCAGGCGAGTCCGGCAACGCGGCGTGAGGTCGACTTCACGCCGTCCGCCGGCACACTCGCTATCGTGCCCGGCTCGCCGTCGCCGCACCGATAATCGCCAGATCGTGGCTGTCGTGCACGATCTCGAAGTAGCTTCCCTGCAGCGGGCTCATCTTCACCATGTCCTGAAGATACCCGCCCAGCAGGTTGAGATCGACGAATTCCGCATTCGGCCCCGCGATGTAGAATCGCCCAGGACCGTCCAGGTGAATGCTGTTCGCCGCTCCCGCCGACAGCGCCCGGTGCCACAGTTTGCAGAAGTCCGCTGCCCGCGCGTCGCCGTGCCTCGCCTCCGCGAAGAGCTCCTCCGGCTCCATATCGAGGAACCGCAGCCGCATCGCGCGGTGCCCCATGATGCCTTCCAGGTGCCCGATCCCGCCGCACCCGCAGAATCGCTCCTTGGGATCCAATGTCACCACCATGTGGCCTGCCTCCCACACGCCGTCATTGTGCGGATGCCGTCCGTACCCGATGCCGTCGCCCAGATACCAGACGCGCACCACCGTATCCAGTGTCTGGTGCGTCGCCGCGATCCCCGCCGCCAGCGCGTCGGCGTCGTTGATCGCCGTCACCGGCACGTCGATCCCGTCGCTCGCCAGCGCCGCGCGCAACTCCTCCGCCACGCGCAGTCCCTTCAGTTGTCCCAGGTTTGGCGATTCCTGAATCACTCCGCAGCGGATCACTCCCGGGAATCCCGCCCCCACCGACTCCACCGGACCGCTCTTCGCCAGTTCGCGAATCTGTCCCCGAATGATCTGGATGATGTCGCCCGCGGGAACTGTCTTGAGATCGAGCTGCGGCTGCGCTGGATCGGGATAGATCTTGACGTCGCCCAGTTGGTCGCCGTCTACGATTCCCGCCCAGAGATAACGCGTGGCCAGCACTCCAATGCTGCGCCCCATTGGCCCCTCCTAAAACCGCATCAGCTTGTTGATGCCGTTGAATGCGGCTTGCTTATAACATTCCGCCAGCGTGGGATAGTTGAACACCGTCTCCACGAAGTAATCGACCGTGCCCTTCAGAATCATCACCGCCTGGCCGATATGAAGCAACTCCGTCGCTCCTTCGCCGATGATGTGTACGCCTAGAATCTCGCGCGTCTCGCGATGGAAGATCAGCTTCAGCCGTCCCGTCGTATCGCCGCGAATCTGCCCGCGCGCGGTCTCCCGGTAATATGCTACTCCCACTTCGTAAGGCACGTCGTCCGCCGTCAACTGCTCTTCCGTCTTGCCCACGAAGGATATCTCTGGAATCGTGTAAATGCCGTACGGGTACGTCGCCGGATTCGACTGGATCTTCAGCCCCACCGCATTCGCCGCCGCCAGCCGTCCCTGCTCCATCGAGACCGACGCCAGGCTTGGGAACCCGATCACGTCGCCCGCCGCAAAAATATTCGGCGTCTTCGTCCGATAATCCGAGTCCACCGCGATCCGTCCGCGACTGTCGGCCTCCAGGCCCGCCGCCGGCAGATTCAGGTCCTCAACGTTTCCCTGCCGTCCCACCGCATACAACAGCGCGTCGCCCGAGATCACTTTGTTGCTCTTCAGCCGCGCCACCACGCCGTCGCCGGGCATTTCCTCGACCGCCGCGACTTCCTCGTTCAGCCGCATCGTCACCCGGTGATCGCGCAGATGATACGACAGCGCTTCCACCATCTCCGAATCGGCAAACTCCAGGAGGCGCGGACGCTTCTCGATCAAAATCACGCGCACCCCCAAAATCGCGAAGATGCACGTGTACTCCACCCCGATCACGCCGCCGCCCACCACGATCAACGTCTTCGGAACCTCCGGCAGATCCAGAATCTGATCGCTGTTGACGATCGTCTTCCCGTTCAGCGGCACCGTCGGGCTCGTCGACGGCTTCGTCCCCGTCGCGATGATGATCGTCGGCGCTTCCAACTCCGTCTGCCCGCGCACGCCTTCCACGCGCACGTGCGTCGGATCGATAAACGAGGCGCGTCCCGTGATCACCTCCACGCCGTTGCGCGTCAACTGCGCCTGCGTGACATCGACTTCGGTCTTGATCACCTGGTTGACCCGGAATCCCAGGTCCGCCATCGTGATCTTCTCCTTGACGTGATAATTGCTGCCGTAGATGGCCTGGAATTGAAAGCCGGAGAGATGCATCACGGCCTCGCGCATCGTCTTGCTTGGGATCGTTCCCGTGTTGACGCACGCTCCGCCCACGATCTCGCGCTGCTCGATCACGGCGACGCGCCGGCCGCATTTCGCGCCTTGAATCGCTGCCCGCTGTCCCGCCGGCCCGGAACCGATGACGATGATGTCGTATTTCTGCATGAAATCCGGGCGGGGCCCGCGCCCCGCCCATCCTGACTCCTACTTCGCGTTAAACCGGTCTTCGATTTCTTTCCAATTCACCACGTTCCACCACGCCGCCAGATAATCCGGACGGCGATTCTGATACTTCAGGTAGTACGCGTGCTCCCACACGTCGCAGCCGAACACCACCTTCTTGCCTTCCATGATCGGGCTGTCCTGATTCGGCGTCGACGTGATCTCCACGCCGCTCCCCGTCTTCAGCAGCCACGCCCAGCCCGAGCCGAAACGGCCCACGCCCGCCGCGTTGAACTTCTCCTTGAACGCGTCGAAGCTGCCGAATGCGCCCGTGATCGCCTGCGCGACATTAGCCACCGGAGCGCCGCCCGCATTCGGTCCCATGATCTTCCAGAACATCGAGTGATTGATGTGTCCGCCGCCGTTGTTGCGCACCGCCGTCCGGATGTTCTCCGGCACGATCGCGCAGTTGTTCGCCAGCAGTTCCTCGATCGTCTTATTCGCCAGGTCGGGCGCGGATTCCAACGCCTTATTCAAATTCGTCACGTACGCGTTGTGATGCTTCCCGTGATGGATCTCCATCGTCATTTTGTCGATGTGAGGCTCCAGCGCGTCGGGCGCGTACGGCAGCGGCGGAAGTGTAAATGGCATATCAGTCTCTCCTTATCTACTCTGTTGTGCGTGTTCGAAAGCATGGGCGAGCCGGAACATCGTTGTCTCGTCGAAATGCTTCGTCAAAATCTGCATCCCTACCGGAAGGCCCTCCGCGGTGCTCCCGCACGGCACACTCATGCACGGAATTCCCGCCAGACTCCCGGTAATCGTGAAAATGTCCGAAAGGTACATCGCCAGTGGATCGTCGACCTTCTCTCCCAACCGAAACGCCGGGAACGGAGAAACCGGCGCCACCACCGCATCTACCTCGGCAAATGCGTTCGCAAAATCGCGCGCCACTAACGCGCGCACCTTCTGCGCCTTCAGGTAATACGCATCATAGTATCCCGCACTAAGCACATAAGTGCCCAGCATGATTCGTCTCTTACACTCAGGTCCGAACCCCTCTCCGCGTGTGTTGCGGTACATATCCGCCAGAGTGTCGCTCTTGGCGGACCGCGTGGTGTAACGCACGCCGTCATACCGCGCCAGGTTCGAGCTCGCCTCCGCCGTCGCGATGATGTAATAGCACGCGATCGCATACTCGGTCGCCGGCAGGCTGATCTCCCGCACCTCGCAGCCCAGCGATTTCAGAACTTCCACACCGCGCATCAGCGCGTCGCCCGTCTCGCTCGTCAAGTGTTTTAGATACTCGACCGGCAGCCCGAGCTTCAGGCCTTTTACGTCCCCCGTCATCGCCGCCGAATAATCCGGCACCGGGGCCGCAGCCGACGTCGAGTCCCGTTCGTCGCGCCCCGCCGTCACACGCAGCAGCGTCGCCGCGTCCTTCACGCTCCGCCCGAACGGCCCGATGTGATCGAGCGAACTTGCGAACGCCGTCAGCCCGTACCGCGAGACCCGCCCGTACGTGGGCGTCACCCCGACGATTCCGCAGAACGACGCCGGCTGCCGGATCGATCC
>JAOAPT010000236.1 GCA_025463045.1 Candidatus Solibacter sp. | reverse complement strand
GGGAGCGGTGGTCGCGTGACCACCGCTCCGTAACCGTCGCGGCTCCGATTGGTGTGCGTTCTTCAACGGAGTTCTCCATGGCCCCGTTCGGGGCCGCAAACAAGGGATGAGAATGCATGATCGCTTTCAGGCGCGTCATTTTCAGGGGCGCGACGTCTCGGAAGCGAACGCTTGCTGACGCGGTCGGCGTCAATCGAAGTGTTCTCGACGGAGAGGGGGAGCTGTTCGGCGCGGAACGCTTGCTGACGTGGGCGCGGATTGGAGTGCGTTCTTCAACGGAGTTCTCCATGGCCGTGTTCGGGGCCACAACAAGGGATGAAAATGCACGATGCTTTTTGGCGCGTTATTTTCAGGGGAGCCGAAGCGCGAGTCACGAAGTGCGTCCAGATTGCTGCGCGTTCGGATTGGAATGCGTTCTCGAACGCGGCCTACAGAACTTCGCGAAGGTAACGGGCGGTGTGCGAGTCGGGGGACTTGGCGATAGTTTCGGGTGTACCGGCGGCGACGATGCGGCCGCCGCGGGAGCCGCCTTCTGGACCGAGATCGATCACCCAATCGGCGGCTTTGACGACGTCGAGATTGTGCTCGATGATCACCAGGCTGCCGCCGTTTTCGATGAGGCGTTGGAAGGCGGTGAGCAGCTTCGAGATGTCGTCGAAGTGCAGGCCGGTGGTAGGCTCGTCGCAGATGAAGAGGGTGCCTGCATTGCTCGCAGTCGAAAGGTGCGCGGCGAGTTTGACTCGTTGCGCTTCGCCGCCGGAGAGCGTCGTCGCCGATTGTCCGAGGCGGAGATAGCCGAGGCCGACGTCGTCGAGCACTTTGAGGCGCTGGACGAGCTTGGGCGCGGCGTGGAAGAAGTCCATCGCTTCGCGCACGGTGAGCTGCAGCACCTCGTGAATGTTGCGGCCGTTGTATTTGATTTCGAGCAGGCCGCTCTTGTACCGCGTGCCTTTGCACTCTTCGCAGATCAATTCGACGTCGGCGAGGAACTGCATCTCGACGGTGACGGTGCCATCGCCCTGGCAGACTTCGCAGCGGCCGCCGGGGATGTTGAAGGAGAAGTGCCCAGCGGTGTAGCCGCGCTTCTCCGCTTCGCGCGTGGAAGCGAACAGGGCGCGGATTACGTCGAATGCCTTGATGTAGGTGACGGGGTTGGAGCGCGGCGTGCGGCCGATCGGCGATTGATCGATCATCACTGTCGTCGAGATGCGTTCCGCGCCCTCGACCTTGCGGCACGTAAGCTGCGGTCCGGGAGCGTCTTCGAGTTCGGGTTCGGCGGCGGCTGCCGTATCCTCGCGCGCGTCGCGCGATTTATGGAGAGCCTCGAGCGAGCGGTAGATCACGTCGTGCACGAGGGTCGATTTGCCGGAGCCGGAGACACCGGTGACTACGACCATCATGCCGAGCGGGATTTCGACATCGACGTTCTTCAGATTGTGCACACGCGCGCCGCCGAAACGCATGACGCGTTTGGGATCGACCTTGCGGCGCACGCGCGGTGCGGAGACCTTGAGTTCGCCGCGCAGATATTTCGCGGTGAGCGAGTCGCCGCTCTCGATCATCGTGGGCAGCGTGCCTTCGAAGACGATCTCGCCGCCATGCTCGCCCGCACCGGGGCCGAGGTCGACGATATGGTCGGCGGCGCGCATCACATCGGGATCGTGCTCGACGACGACGATCGTGTTGCCGAGTTCGCGAAGTTCTTCGAGGATGCGGATGAGGCGCCCGGTATCGCGGCTGTGCAATCCGATGGAGGGCTCGTCGAGTACGTAGCAGGCGCCCACGAGGCGCGAGCCGAGCGATGTCGCGAGCTGAATGCGCTGCGCCTCGCCGCCGGAGAGCGTGGAGGCGAGCCGGTCGAGCGTGAGGTATTCCAGGCCGACGTCGTTGAGGAATTTCAGGCGCTGGCGAATCTCGACGAGGATCTTCTCGGCGATCGCGGTCTCTTCGGAGCTGAGATTGAGCGCGAGGAAAAAGTCCTGCGCTTCGGCGATATTCATGCGCAGAATCTCGGCGATGTTGCAGCCGCCGACACGTACGTAGAGAGCTTCCTTGCGGAGACGCGCGCCTTTGCATTCCGGGCACAGCGCATAGCCGCGGTAGCGGCTGAGGAAGACGCGCACGTGGACCTTGTACTTCTTGCTTTCGAGATGATCGAAGAAGCGGCGGATGAATTCCTCGAGCGCTTCGCGTTCGTCGGGCTTGAGATCGCAGACAGGAACGTTGGTGCGGACCTTGGCGCGGTGTTTCTTAAAGTTGCCGAGCCAGGAACGGTATTTGGGTTTCGTCCACGGATCGACGGCGCCTTCGTCGATCGTAAGGCCGGGGTCGGGGATCACGCGGTTCATGTCGAAATCGATCGTGTTGCCGAAGCCCTGGCAGCGCGGGCAGGCGCCGAACGGCGAGTTGAAGCTGAACAGGATGGGCTCGGGGAGGTTGAACTCCATCAGGCAGGTCTTGCACTGGAAGCGTTCGTTGAAGCGGAGCTGCTCGGCGGTCGTCGCATTTTCGAAGATGACTTCGCCGGCTTCGCGATAACAGATTTCGATGGTGTCCACGAGGCGCTGGTGCAGGTCGGGAGTGATCGCGATGCGGTCGACCAGGATGAAGAGCGGCTTGGTGAAATCGATATCGAGCAGCGATTCCGGAGTGGAGAATTCGAAGAGGCGTCCGGCCTGGAAGAGACGGTTGAAGCCCTTCTTACGGAGCTCGAAAAGATGATCGCGGAGAGCGTCCGTGGTGGCGTGCTCGCCGGTCGGGAAGAGGGCGTACCAGCGCGAGCCTTGCGGATACTGAAGGACGCGCGCGGCGACTTCATCCACGGTATCCTTGACGACGCGCGTGCCGCAGTTGGGGCAGAAGGTCTGGCCGACGCGCGCGTAGAGCAGGCGGAGAAAGTCAAAGCACTCGGTGGAAGTGGCGACGGTGGAGCGCGGATTGCGCGTGGTGTTTTTCTGGCGGATAGCGACGGCGGGCGCGATGCCGTCGATATCGTCGACGTCGGGCTTCTCCATGCGCTCGAGGAACTGGCGGGCGTAGGCGGAGAGCGATTCGACGTAGCGGCGCTGTCCCTCGGCATAGATGGTGTCGAAGGCGAGCGAAGATTTTCCGGACCCCGACACACCAGTAATTACGGTGAGCTGGTTGTGGGGAATAGAAAGCGAAATGTTTTTAAGGTTGTGGACCCGCGCACCACGGATCGCGATGTAATCTTGCACTGGAACTTCTATTATAACGGGGCGGGGTGTCGACTTTGAAGAAGCTGATCGCGGGGCTTTGGGAGAATGCCTGCTACCTTTTGCCGGACGAGCGGCGGGCGCAGGTATTCGAGGGTTTGCGGTCGCAAGTGGGACTCACGGCGGAGGCGATCGAGAGCGCGCCGCGCGAGGTGTTGCTGCCGCTCGCGACGCTCGGCGGAATGCGGCCGGAGACGCGCGTGTTTCGCTGGCAGGAGATCGCGCGGATTACGAATCAGCAGTTCGCGGGCGATCTTGAACAGATTCTGAAGTGGCCCTATGCGAAAGCGAAGAAGGCGCTCAAGCTCTTCCCAAGTGTTGGCGATCCGGGAGCGGAGAAGATCCTGATGTTCTGCGGCGTGGCGGAGCGGCTGCCGCTCGAATCGAACGGCCTGCGTGTGCTGACGCGAATCGGCTACGGGCGTGTGCATCTGAAGAATTACGGCGCGATGTACAAGAGCGTGCAGGAGGCGATCGCGCCTGAGTTGCCGCACAGCGCGGTGGCGCTATCGAAGGCACACCTGCTGCTGCGCGAGCACGGGAAGACGCTCTGCAAAGATAAGACTCCGGCGTGCCACGAATGCCCGGTCGAAGACCTGTGCGCGTTCCGAAATCCGGCGGTACGAAGAATTGATGTTACGGAGCGAAGCTGACTTGGAGATGCCTGGCAGTTTCCACAAGCCGCTTGTCGAGCGTCCAGAGCGGGCAATGCGAGAGCCGGGCGGACGCCAGAAGATGTACGTCAATCCAGCCAAGCCCTCGGCCCCATGGTTTCTGATCTTCAATTAGCCCGAACGCTTCGGCGGTGGACGCTTCCTTCGCGGCCGGCAAGGCGCTCAGATGGAAAAGGATCGCGGTGCGATTTCGTAACGTCCCGCAGGCCAGTTCGCCGGACACGAACGGGTGCATCAAGACCATTCCCTCGGACAGCATGTTTGTCAGGAGAGGTTCTCCGTGGCGAAGGTGCTCGATCCAGCCCGCCGTGTCGGCCAGAACCCTCACGCGGACCTCCGCCGCTGGATGCTCGCGATCCTGGGTTGCGTACCGCCCAAAGCGGCCAGTCGCCGGGCGGCGTCACGCGCAATGAGAGCTTCGAGAGCGGCTCGCACCAATGCGGACTTCTCCTGAATGCCCGTCAGTTTTCTCGCACGTTCGAGTAGGTCCTGATCGATATTCAACGTGGTGCGCATATGCAATAGTATGTCTCAGCTACTGACGCTTGCGTTCAGTGGTATGCTCCACGAATACGAATGCTGCGCGGTCTGATTCTCCTCATCCTGATTGGCGGCGCGGTGTTATTCACGCTTCCGTTCCTCGTCTCCTCGGTCTACGTCGATCAGCGCGGCATCACGATTCCGGGGCGGGTGTACTCCAAGCGCGAAGATGTGACGATGCGCAATTACCGGTGGGAGCGCTCGTGCGAGATCACGGTGGAGTACCATCCGCCGGACACGTCGAGTGTCGCTTTCCTGGGCGTGAAGTTGCAGCCTGAGCAGTACGACTCGTATCGCAAAGGGCAGGCGGTGAGTCTGCATTATTTACTCCTCAAAGATATTCCGGACCTTCCGATGGCCCACGTGCTCAGTCAGGTTCACGCGCTGCCGACGGCGCGGCTGGCGGGGCAGCGGGCGTTCTCGGCGTGGGAGGCGTTTTTCACGCGGAGCGTGATGATGATCTGCGCAATGATCGGCGGCTTGGTGGTACTGCTGGTTGTCTGGCGAAAATCGGGATTCCCGGGATTCGCGTTCGCGGTGTTTGGGTGCGTGCTGCTGGTGGTGGCTGGAGTGATGGTCAGCGAGTTTCCCTTGCGGCTGCCTGGTCCTACGGTCGATGTGCGGCGTGCGTCGGGAAAGGTGAAGACCGTCGATCGGGTGAGGAGACTTTTTTCGGGCAGACGCTCGCGAGGCACGCTGGCGGCGCAACCGATGGCAGTGGTCGGCGTTGAGTTTGTGCCGGATGGGCGAGTCGAGCCGGTGCTGGCGATCGACGTGATCGACTTCGGGTCGGTGTCCGGGTTGAAGGAGGGCGCGGCGGTCGGGATCGATTACGAGAGTGGGGCGCCGCGGACGGCGTACATACAGGGTGCGACGCGGAACTTCCCGGCCAAGAACCTCCGGGGGCTTGCGGTGGACGGCGTCCTTTGCGTGCTCGTGGTGGCCGGAATGCTGGCTGTCTGGTATTTCCTCGGCCGCGCCTGGGACCGGCTCCTTCAACGCCGGACATGACGGGAACAAAAGTACCGGAAGTTCCGGTATGATTCGTTGATAAAGAATGGGTTACGCGGATTGCACCGGAACTTTTGTTCCGTAAGCGTTAACTCTCGCCCACTGTTTCGAACGAACCTCGCTGATTCCGATTCTTGCACGCGGTCTCCAGGAAACCGGGGCCGCCGGGTGGAGGCCGTTCGAATAAATCGATTAGAATTAGCTGTCTACCAGGAAGAAAATATTTCTAGAGTTGAGGTGAACGCCCGAAATGGATCTCCAGGAAATTAAGCGGGACGATGATTCGATCGGAGTGACGCTGGATGGAAAACCGCTCCTTTGCGTGGTCTGCGGAAACGACAGCTACCATGAACGCGGCTCGCTGCTGAATTCGCGCGGAGGCGAGTTTTTCGGGTTCGCGTGGGCCGATGACAAGGCGACGAACTTCATTTGCACAAAGTGCGGATACATCTTCTGGTTTCTAATTTATGGCTCGCGGCGCGTTAGTTCGTCCTCGTAGGCCTTTGCAGGCGATCGGCGCGATCGAGAATGCTGGTCGCGAGGAGCATTTGCGATCCGGGGACTATGACGAGGTACTCGTATTGCGGCTGCGGTCCGCCGGCATCGGGGTCGACGCGCTCGACGGAAAGGTGGCAGGGGATTCCGGCGGCTTGGAGCACGTCGCGCGCCTGCTCGGCGCCCTTCGCCTTGGGCGTGCCTGGCGTGGAATAGAACTCGCACGCCGAGCCAATCGGGCGGATCGCCTGGAGTAGGGTGGGGGACCTCTTCGGGGACGACCCGGCTGCGGACGCTCAGTTCTGCTTCGTAGA
>JAOAPT010000235.1 GCA_025463045.1 Candidatus Solibacter sp. | reverse complement strand
CTTGCGCAGGCGGTATCGGTCAAATAGCGTAACTCCCTGAAGGATTCGCCCCGCTAATAAAAGCGATCGTCGATTTTCATCGGCTGTTGTGGCGCTAATGGCACTCCGGTTAAAGAACGCACTCAATCCGAGCCGCGACGGTTACGGAGCGGTGGTCACGCAACCACCGCTCGCTAACCGTCGCCGCTCGGATTGGGAGTTCGGCGTCGTCGGGAGTAGCGTGCGATTGGGGGTCGGCGTCGTCGGGATTTGCGTGCCATTGGGAGTTCGGCGTCGTCGGAATTAACGTCCGGTCAGATCCCGATACCGCCGGTAGGCCCGCTCCCACTCCCCGCTCGGGTGCGGGTCCACGGTCGTGAGTTCGAAGGAATTCCTCACCACCACCCGCACGTCCTCAAGGGTTGCGAGTTCCCCCGCGCCCATCGCCTGCACCAGAATGTTCCCGATCGCGGTCGCCTCGCTCGGTCCCGCCACGACACGCCGTCCCGTGCAATCGGCGACGAACTGATTGAGCAGCGTATTGCGCGATCCGCCGCCAACGATGTGAATCACCTCGATCTTGCGGCCGGACAGCGCCTCCAGATCTTCCAGCACTTGCCGGTACCGCACCGCGAGGCTCTCGAGAATCGCGCGCGCGTACTCGCCGTGCGTCGCCGGCCCAGCCTGCCCGGTCTGTGCACAGTGGGCCGCGATCTTCGACGGCATGTAGCCGGGCTCGAGGAAGGCATCCGGATCGATCGTCGCCGCGAACGGCCGCGCCTCCGCCGCCATCCGCGTCAACTGTTCGTAGTCGTACTCCGCGCCCTCGAGCATCCACGCGCGCCGGCACTCCTGCAGCAGCCACAGTCCAGCAATATTTTTCAGGAAGCGGATCTTCCGGTCTACGCCGACCTCGTTCGTATAATTCGCCGCCAGCGACTGCTCGTTGATGATCGGCTTGTCCAGCTCGAGTCCCATCAGCGACCAGGTGCCCGAACTGATGTAGCACCAATTCTTACCGTCCTCGGCCGGCACTGCCGCGACCGCCGCCGCCGTGTCGTGCCCGGCGGTGGCGTATACTGGCGCGTGCGGCGCTTCGAGCATCGGGCCCAAACGCGTTCCCGGCTCGACAATCTCGCCCAGCATTTCGGTTGGGATGTCGAGCCGCTTCAGCAGTTCCGTCGCCCACGTCATCGTCTCCGGATTGAAAAACTGCGTCGTGCTGGCGATCGTCGCTTCACTCTTGTCGACCCCGGTCAGCCAGTAATTGAACAGGTCCGGCATGTTCAGGAAGCGGTGCGCCATGGTGAGCGCCGGCGCCTTTTGCACGCGCATCGCATACAACTGGAACAGAGTGTTCAGTTGCATAAACTGGACACCCGTATACCCGAAGACCTCGGCGCGCGGCACCTCTTCGAAGAGCTGCTCCATCATTCCGTTGGTGCGCGCGCACCGATAGTGGCGCGGCATGTCGAGCAGTTTGCCGTCGGAGCCCAGCAGTCCGTAATCCACGCCCCAGGTATCGATTCCGACGCCGTCCAGCTTGAGCTTCCGCTCACGCGACGCGACCGAGATGCCATGCTGGATCTCGTGCCACAGCCGCAGCGTGTCCCAATATAGCCCTCCTGGAACGCGCACCGGAGTGTTCGGGAAACGGTGAAGTTCCTCGACTGCGAGCTTGCCGCCCTTCAGGCTGCCCAGAAGCGCGCGTCCGCTCTCCGCGCCTAAATCGATCGCCAGATAGTGACTCATGAATCCGCAAGTATAACTCTCCACGCTTCGAAATAAGGTATTGTCATACCGTACCGAGAGGATTCCTATGTTCAAGCTCCGTCTGCTGATCGCTGCCTGCCTGCTGCCATGTTGCAGCCAGGCGCAAACCGCCGCGCCACCCGCGGTCACCGACTGGATTCGCGGCAACGCGATCCCAATCACCACCGCCGTCGCGGGCAATGGCTTCGACGATATGCAGCCGCTTCGCAAAGTCGTCGGCGATTCGCGAATCGTGTCGCTCGGCGAAGCGACTCACGGCTCACGCGAATTCTTCCAGTTGAAGCACCGCATGCTCGAGTTCCTCGCTACCCAGATGGGCTTTACCATCTTCTCGATCGAGGCGAACATGCCGGAGGCGTACAAGCTCAACGACTACGTGCTCACCGGCAAGGGCGACCCTGCGGCGCTCATCAAGGGCATGTACTTCTGGACCTGGAATACCGAGGAAGTGCTCGACATGGTGCAGTGGATGCGCGAATTCAATAAGAGCGGGAAGGGTCCCGTTCAGTTCACCGGCTTCGACATGCAGACCCCGAACGTCGCGCTCGGGATCGCGCAGGATGCCGTTGCCAAGTCCGACCCCGAGTACGCCCCGGTAATCGCAGAGGCCGCCAGGCTCGCGCTCGCGGCTACACGCAATCCGCAGGTCGGCTTCGGGACCGCGATCGGCACCTTCCCGGTGGCGCCGGTGCGCGGCAAGACCATCAAATTCAGCGGCTACATCAAGACGGACAAGGTCAGCGGGTATGCCGGATTGTGGTGGCGCGCCGATGCCGGCGAGACCCACGTCCTCGAGAATATGCAGAACTACGGCATCAAAGGCACGACGGATTGGAAGCGCTATGAGTTCGACCTGAAGGTTCCCGCGAACACCACCAACATTAATTTCGGAGTCCTGATGGCCGGCGATGGAACGGCATGGTTCGACGACTTGAAGGTCGAGATCGACGGCGCGCCGTACCTTGGCGATGACTTCGATTTCACGTTTGAAGGCCCTGGGCTGAGAGGACTCTACGCCGGCAGCCCCGGCTATCCCGGCGGCCTCGATCGCGAGGTCTTCCACGGCGGCGGGCAGAGCTTGCGCCTGTCGCACACCGGCCCGGCCGCCAACCCCAACGCGGTCGACCCCAAAATCGCCGCCGCCGAATGGGTGAAGGTGGTGGAGCATCTGGAATCCGCGCCGAAGCGCGACGAGTGGACGATCCAGAACGCGCGCGTCGTTCTGCAATGCATGCAGATGCGCGCCAACCAGGTGAGCCGCGATGCCAGCATGGCCGCCAATATCAAATGGATTCTCGATCAGTCTCCGAAGGCGAAGATCGTCCTCTGGGCGCACAACGGACACGTGATGACGGGCGCAGGCTATTCGATGGGCACGGCGCTGCGCCGGATGTACGGCCCGCAAATGACGGTGTTCGGTTTTTCGTTCAATCAGGGCGGCTTTCAGGCGATGTCGCGAGAAGGCAAGGGACTGCACGATTTCACGGTTCCTGCCGCGCCCGCCGGCAGCCTCGACGCGACCCTCGCGTCGGCCAAGCTTCCGCTCTTCGCGCTCGATCTGCGTGCCGCACCGAAGACCGGCCCGGTCGCCGACTGGCTCGGCGCGGGGCACAAGACGCGCAGCATCGGTGCCGTCTATCCGGAGGATGATCCCTACGCTTCCATGGTCGAACAGATCGCGCCGCAGACGTACGACGCCCTGCTGTTCGTCGACTCGCCCAAGCCGGCACGCAAGATCCCGGCCGTCAAGCTGCAGTAGCTGGCCGTAACTTCGGGATGACGATGGCCAGCCGCGTTCAGCAGTATCTTGACGCCATCACCCGGCTGCACGACGGCAGCGCGGGCCTGCTGGTCAGCGTAATTCTCTTCGGCAGTAGCGCGAGCGGCGCCGGCTCTGCGTCATCCGACGTGGATCTCATCATCGTGCTCGCCGACGAAGCGAGCGCGGAGGATCGGCGACGTCTTCGCGCGATGGTGTCTGACCTCGAAATCACGTATGGTTTCCGGACGCCGACGAATCGTACGAAGAACCCGTTGGAAAACTTCGCGGAACATGCGGGCGGCGATTCGCACTCTTGCTTTTTCTGCACCAGAAGCGACCTGCTGTCGGGAGACGTGGCGCGGGTCTTCGGCCTGCGGCCAGTCGAGGGACTGTTCGTCGATCGCATCGTTCTACCGAGCGCAATCGTCTCGGCCAAGACTATGTGGGGTGAGGAGTTGCTCCCCCTGATTCGTTTGCCTGCGATCCGGCGCCTGGACGTGTTTAAAGCACTCTTCGGCTTGTGGGGCTTGGCCGTGATGAGCGTCACGGCGTTTCCGATTCTCCCCGATGCGACGAGATATGCGATGGGCGCGCTCAAGCACTCGCTGCATAGCTGCTACTTTTGTTATCACCTGAAGACGGCGGGCCTGCAGGAAGAAATCGATTTCTTCCACGCGCGACTGGGTCGAAGCAGGACTCTGGAGGAGTTGCTCAGCCAGCGGCAGAACTACCATCGATCGTTCGCCTTCGTGCTGCGCTGCCTGCCCATGCTCTTACGGCTGCACCTGCTGACCGCGTGGGAGAACCGGTTCCCGCGCGAGGTACGGACACGACTATAGCTTCTCGCCGTTGTGAAGGACCGACGCGCGCGAAATCCGCGCTGTCGACGGGATACCGCACTGTCGCATCGAGAGGCTGAGTTCGGCGCGCAGGATCTCGAGAACCCGCTCCACGCCTTCCTGCCCGAACGACGATAAACCCCAGATGTAGGGACGGCCGATGCCGACCGCGCGCGGCGATCGCCAGCGCTTTTAAGATGTCCGTTCCGCCGCGGAATCCGCCTGCCGACATTAGACCTCGCTCTTCACCGTGTTCGTCTCCGTGTCGATGAAGGTGACGGAATTCGAACCGATTGAAACTACCGGGAGAGTCTTGTGTTCCGGCGAGAAATCGAGTCCGTGCACCAGCAGTTCGCCGCGATATAGCGGGTTCAGCGCCGCAGGCACGTCCTCGCCCAGGTGGATCAAGCCAAGCAGCGGCCGAAGGATCGTTGATGAGGATAGAGGTTGTGCCGCCCGAAA
>JAOAPT010000209.1 GCA_025463045.1 Candidatus Solibacter sp. | reverse complement strand
GGCAACGCGCTCGCCGCCCATCGACTTCACCGGGTAACGCCAGATTTCCTGAATGTGCATCGTTTCCTCCAATGCGGCGTTGACGCGCGTCAGTGGCGGGATTCGGCGAGCAGGCGATAAAGCTGCGCCCCGTATTTCTCCACGTTGCTGATTCCCATCCCCGGGATCGCCAACAACTCCGCCGCAGTTGAGGGCCGCCGCGACGCAATTGCGCTCAGCGCCTGATCGCTGAAGATGCGGAACGGTGGAACACCGCGGCGCTGGGCCTCGCCGCGCCGCCACTTGCGGAGCGCCTCTTCCAGGTCCGGCGAGGCCGGCGCAGCGGCCGGTTTCGCCACCCTGACCACCTGCTTGGCGGCCGCTTCCGGCACCCCCGTCTTAGTCTTCACCGCGCGCTTGCGTTTCGCCGGCACGCCCGATTTCACGCGGCCTTTCTTGCGCCTTCGCGCCGGCGCCTCCGCCTGCGCCGCGTCTTTCATCACCAGTTCGAGTTTCTCTTCCACCTCGATCGCCTCGCCCGCCGAAGTGAGAAACGCCTTGCGGTACGGAATCGACTTGCCGTCCTTCTCGAAGGACGCGTCCATCAGCCGCAGCAGCCCGGCGCGCGCCATTGAGCCGAGCACCTCCTCGAATTCGTTGCGCGTCATCACCCCATTCGGATGGATTTCGGAGTGCAGCTTGCCCGTGGAGCGCGCCCCGCCTCGCAGATTCGCGATCACCGCGTGCGCCGTATCCAACTCCTCGCCGGTCGCCGGACGGAACCGCTGTCCCACGCACTCTTCAGGCGCGCAGAAATCGCAGACGCCGCAGCGCTTCTGGCTATCGGCCAAGTCTCCGAAGTGGCGCACGATCGCCGCCATCCGGCACTCGTTGCTCTCCGCGTAGCGCAGCATCAGATTCAACTGCTGCTGCTTCTGGTCCGCCTGCGCGATGTACGGTTCGCGCCAGTGGTCGTGCCCCCGCGCCACGTTCTCCGCGAAATCCACCAGCGCCCCGCCGTGAATCCACAGCTTCTCGAGCGCCTTATCGAA
Source organism: Candidatus Solibacter sp. (assembly GCA_025463045.1). Taxonomy (GTDB): domain Bacteria; phylum Acidobacteriota; class Terriglobia; order Bryobacterales; family Bryobacteraceae; genus Solibacter. The sequence goes on along the minus strand of JAOAPT010000209.1, from coordinate 4,813 downwards.
GCTGTCGACGTCCATTCGGACCTGCCGCTGCAGCGCGTCCTTCTCGATCGGCTCCACGCCCAGCTTATGGAAGATAGCGTCGAGCACCTTCACGTCGGGATAGTCGCGCTCGAAAAAGAAATCATGCGTGCGCCGGTCCGCATACGAGTGCATGAGAATTGTGCGGCTCGCCGCCCCATCGCGCCCCGCGCGCCCGATCTCCTGGTAATACGCCTCCAGGCTGCCCGGCAGCGCCGTGTGAATCACCGTGCGCACGTCGGCTTTATCGATCCCCATGCCGAACGCGATCGTCGCCACCATCACTTCGATGCGTCCCGAGAGAAACTGTTCCTGCACGCGCTTGCGGTGCTCGGCATCCAGTCCGGCGTGATACGCGGCGCACGGGAAGTGGCTCGACAGCTCGGCGGCCAGCGATGTCGCTTGCGCGCGCGTCGGCGCGTAGACAATCGCCGGACGCCGCGTCTCGTCCTGCAAGAGCTCGCTCGCGAACTCCGAACGCTGCGAGGGCGCGAGCTCGACCACCTCGATCGCCAGATTCTCACGCCGGAATCCCTGAATAAAACGCGCCGGCTGCGCCAGCCCAAGCTGCACCGCGATATCGTTCTGCACGACCGGAGTCGCCGTCGCCGTCAGTGCGATCACCGGAGCCGGCCGCAGCGTCGGCAGGTACTGCCCCAGCATGCGGTAATCGGGCCGGAAGTCATGGCCCCATTGCGAAATACAGTGCGCCTCGTCGATCGCGATTAGCGAGGGCTTGCGCTTTGCCAGCATCTCCGGGAAGCCGGCCACGCGCAGCCGCTCGGGCGCGATGAAGAGGAATTGCAGCTTGCCGTTCAGGTAGTCGATGCACGCCTGTCGCGACGAGCCGCGATCGCGACCCGAGTGGATCCGCTCCACCGCGAACCCGCGCTCCTTCAGCTTCGCCGCCTGATCTTCCATCAGCGCGATCAGCGGACTGATCACCAGCGTCGTGCCGCCGCGCGCGATCGCCGGCAATTGGTAGCACAGCGATTTCCCCGCACCCGTCGGCATGACGAGCAGCACGTCGCGCCCATCGATCACCGCCTGGCAGACCGTCTCCTGGCTCGCGCGGAAACTGGGGAATCCGAACGCGGAGTTCAGCAACTCCACGAGACTGCCGCCTGAGTATGTCGGCGTATCGATTGGCGCGCGAGCCGGCGCCGCGCCATTGCTCGCCATCGCCGGCGCAGACCTCGACGCCGCGGCAGCAGCAGCTGAAGCGGGCGATGCCGATCGCGGCGGCGGCGTCACCTGCCCCACCTTGCCGACCACCTCGCGCACGTAATTCTCGATCCCTTCCATGAACGGCTCGAGACGCGCCCCGCCGCGATGAATCCGCGTCAGGTACGCCTCCCACTGCCCCGTCATGATCGGACTCCGCACCTCCGGGTGCACGACTTCGATCAGCCGTATGCCTTTGTCCGTCGCCTCCAGGCTCTTCCCGCTGCGCACAATATACTCGCGCTTGAGCAGCACTTCGATGATGCTGGCGCGCGTCGCTGGCGTGCCGAGCCCCGTCTCCTTCATCGCGTCCGAAAGTTCCTTCTCGTCGAGCGTCTTGCCCGCCGTCTCCATCGCCGTCAGCAGCGTACCTTCCGTGAATCGCTTCGGCGCGCGCGTCTTCTTCTTCACCGCTTCCGCGTGCAGCACGTCCTGCGCCTGATCCACCGCGAGCCCCGGCGGCAGTTCCTGATCCCCGCGATCGCCCTCCGCCGCCGGCCCTTTCGCTTTCTTTGCCTTCGCCGGCGCGAGATCCAGCACCTTCCAGCCCTGCTGCTGCACCGCGCTTCCGGACGTGTGATAGCGATCGACAATTCCCTCGTTGCGGATCGCCGTGATCACCGTCGTCACACTCCAGATGTGATCTTCGTGCCATGCAGCCAGCAGCCGCCGGCAAATCAAATCGTAGATCTTGCGCTCTTCCGGTGTCAGGGACGCGTTCGCCGGCGAAGTCACCGTCGGGATGATCGCGTGGTGATCCGTGACCTTCGCATCGTCGACGAAGCGCCGCCCCAGTGGCCGCTCGCCCGTGCCCGGCGCGATGTGCTCGCGATACGGCTCCGCGATCGCCGCCACCACGCGCGGCAGCGTCCGCGCCACATCCTGCGAAAGATGCCGGCTATCGGTACGCGGATAGCTGATCAGCTTATGCCGCTCGTACAGCGCCTGCGCCGTGTCGAGCGTCTTCTGCGCGCTGAATCCGAACAGCCGGTTCGCGTGCCGCTGCAATTCGGTCAAATCGTACAGCGGCGGCGGAGGCATTCGCTGCGTCTGCGCGTCGATCGATTCGATCGCCGCCTTCCCGCTGCGCGCCCGCGCCACGATCTGCTTCGCCTCCTCCCCATCCGGAGGCAGCCGCATCGCCTGCTGCTGCGATTCCTTGTCCGCGCCAGGAACGCGGTCGCGCAGCCACGTGCCCTGATACGTGATCTCCTTCGCCGCGCGCTGCGGATGAAACGTGGCGACCACCTCGATGTAGTCCTCGGGCACGAAATTGCGCACCGTGAGTTCGCGCTCCACGATCATCGCCAGCGTCGGCGTCTGCACGCGCCCCACCGACAGATCCTCGCCATACGCCAGCGAGTACGCGCGCGAAAGATTCATCCCCACCAGCCAGTCCGCGCGACTCCGCCCGCGCGCCGCATCCGCCAGCGAGTCGTAATCGGCGGAAGGCCGCAGCCCGTCAAACCCTTTGCGGATCGCGTCCGGCGTCAACGACGAGATCCACAACCGGCTGACCGGCTTGCCGCACTGCGCCGCCTCGAAGATATATCGGAAAATCAGCTCCCCTTCGCGCCCCGCGTCCGTCGCGCACACGATCCGCGCGACCTTCGGCGAGTTGAGAATCTTCTGAACCGTCGCAAACTGGTCTTTGGTTTTTTCGTAGACCACCAGCGGCCACTGCTTCGGCAGCATCGGCAGTGTATTCCGCCGCCACTGCCTCCAATCGGGATTGATCTCATGCGGCTGCGCCAGCGCCGCCAGATGCCCGATCGCCCACGTGACGACGTACCCGTTCCCATGCAGAAATCCGTCGCCCTTCGTCGACGCCCCCAGCACCCGCGCAATATCCCGCGCCACGGACGGCTTCTCCGCAAGCACCGCGACAGTTCCTGGCGATCCGCTCTCCATTGCTTCCCTACCAGTTTAACGGCGCGACAGCCTAGGTGGTCGTGCTTTGTTCCGCTGGTGCCGAATCGCTCCGGCGCACCAGTGTGGTGCACTTGATACCATCAAAGCATGAAGCGGCCCGCAAGAACTCGCACCAAAACGGCGTCTGTGCGCCAGAGCGTCACCATTCCCGCGAAGCTCGCCATTGAAGTCGAGCGCGTTGCCAGGAAACAGCACCTCACCATGAGCCGGGCGCTTGTCGTGCTGGCGGAACGTGGCGTAGAGGCAGAGGCTGCCGAACGGGACCGTCTCAATGCAACCTATCGCCGCTTTATGGCAGAAGGCGACCCCGCCCGTAAGGACGAAGCGGGCAAAGATCTGATCCGCGCAATCTTCGGGAAGGACGCGATTGCCGAAGATTCGATTCTCTAGCCTTCCTCGCCCCGTTTGGGAGCACATACTTGCTCGCGTAGCAGAGCGTCAGATTTCCATACAAGATCTTCGACGATTGCAGGATTGGGTGAACGCCGGTCCGTGGGCGCCCGAGGGCGACTGGTACAAAAACTTCGGGTCATTCCTGATCTGTGGCACTGGCGAGTTTCCCAAGACCGTGCTGGCACGGGGCATGACGCCGTTTGGGATTGAAATCCAATAGTAACTGGACGACTACTCAAAGTAGGATGATGAATCCCAGCGTCGCCATGAGGGCGAACGCGGACATGCCGGCAGCATCGGGGCGGCCGGTGACCGTTAGCTCCCAAACCCCGTTTGTGACTTGCCGGGAGTTACAGGCGCCGTGGAAGTCCGGGCTGGCGGCAAGCCTTTTCCACGGATCCGATTTAGCGATTATCCGAGCTCTGGTCGTACCCGAATTGAGACCGAATTCAACCGCAATTCCGGTTGTCTCGTTGTTGACGCCATCCGTGGTGAGTCCAAGCAGGCCGACGAAACTTCCATCCGCGGGATAGTGGCTGATTGCCCACAGCGGCGCAGAGCGATCTAGTTGTTTCCACTCCGGTAAACCGGCGGGCAACGCGCGGTCTTTCTGCGGAAATCCCTTGCGCGATACCAACTGCTGGAGGAATGCGCGGTCATTGCAAACCGCCAGGAGATCGGGCTGCAGCAGCGATACGAAGTACGTTTCGGAGTCGCGCAGATCGCTCTGCGTTCCTGTCGAGACCCAGACTCGATGTCCCATAACGGAGTCTTCGCTGGGGCGAGCCACGAGCGACTCGGGAAGCGGCTCGGAAAAAGCATATACAGCGCAGCCCTGGTAGGCGATCATGCCCAACGGAAGTCCGTGCTTCTCGTCTCCCGGGTGATGCCTGAAGCGTCGCGCCGCCAGCGCTGCAAACCTGACCGTCCGGCCCAGGATAGTGTCGACAATCGAGTTCTTCTCGGCTGCGTAAAGCAAGCCCACTACGTATCCCTGCGCCATCGTGAGCGCCGTAGGCAATTTGGTGGGGTCGGGCTTATCTATCGAGAATGGCTGCTGAGCCACGACAAGTGTCTGGGTATCGACCGGCAGCCACTGGAGAACTGCATCCGCCAGTTCGTTTGCACTAGCGGCCATGGATCGATTGCGAGCGTCGGTGACGGCGTCCTTCAGCGCGCGGCTCAATTCCGCCGCCTTGCCCCATTCGCCGGCGGCGATCAGAGCTTCGAGTTCGCTGGTCTGCTT
>JAOAPT010000200.1 GCA_025463045.1 Candidatus Solibacter sp. | reverse complement strand
TCCCGACGCTTGCGCTCCGTAACCGTCGCGGCTCTGACTGGAGCGCGTTTCTACAACGTGATCTGATGGGAATCGGCGCGTCACCGCCCGGGTGAAGCCGATGCTCCGCAAGCTGCACAGAATCTCGCACGCGGTGAGCGGAGCGGTTTCCCGCAAGCGCGGCAAGGGGCTTCCAAGACTCGACTGTCGATGATGCTTGATGGCGTTCTGGTGGCAGCCAGCAACGCCGGTCAGCTGCTCGTACCATTCTCGAATCGGCCGGAAGCGGTCGTGGATACTTCCGTCTGTCACAGGGAGGTGCCATTTCTCCCGAGTCTCTTTCGCCCCCCGCGCGCATTCCCGATAGATCCTTAGCGCCTCGGTAAACTCCCCATCATCGAGCATGGGCATTTCCTGTCGGCACCGCCAGCACCAGAGTGTTTTCATCCTTGAATGGTATGTTAGCGACATGAGGTCTTTCTCGCTCTCTGTCTTGCTGTTTGCTTCCTTGTGCGCCTTCGGACAAGAAGCGAAACCGCCCGCCACGCCGCCTGCTGCAGCCCCAGCCGCCACCACCGACAAACCCATACCGCTGCCGCCGGAGGCGCACGTCACGCAGAGCATTCAACTCGGCGGCAAGGCGCTCAACTACACCGTCACTGTCGGCACCTTGCCGGTGTTCGACGCGGCGAAGAAAACCGGCGAGGTGGTCTTCACCAGCTACACAGTCGAGGGGCCGAACCGGCCGGTGACCTTCGCGCTCAACGGAGGGCCGGGCGCCGCCTCGGTATTCCTGAACCTCGGCGCGATCGGGCCGAAGCGCATTCAATTCGGCGATGAGGGCGACAGCCCGTCGGACTCGCCCACTTTGCAGGACAATCCCGGCACATGGCTCGATTTCACCGACCTCGTCTTCATCGATCCGATCGGCACGGGCTTCAGCCGCTCGCTGGTCGATGCCGCCGAAACCAAACGCCTGTTCTACAGCACGGATAACGACATCCACTATCTCTCGCGCGTCATATACGACTGGCTCGTGAAGAGCGCACGCCTCACCTCGCGCAAGTATTTGACGGGCGAGAGCTATGGCGGATATCGCGGACCGCGCATCACACACTATCTGCAAACGCAGCTCGGCGTGGCGCTCAACGGCGTCGTGCTGGTCTCGCCCTACCTCAATCCGACGCTCAACGAAAATGGCGATGTCTCGCCGCTGCCCTGGATGCTCTCGCTGCCTTCGATCACCGCCGCGCACCTGGAGCGCCAGAAGAAGCTCACGCCGGAAGCGATGTCGCAGGTGATCGAATACACGCGCGGCGAGTATGTCACCGACCTCTTGAAGGGGCACACTGACCCCGCGGCGATGGCGCGCCTCATCAAGCGCGTCACCGAACTGACCGGCCTGGACGAGGTATTCGTGCGGCGCGCCGGCGGCCGCCTGGAAATCGGCGCATACCTGCGCGAGATCTTCCGCGAACAGGGCAAGATCGGCAGCATCTACGATTCGAACGTGACCGCTTACGACCCCTTTCCCTACGCGCCGCAACAGCGCGCCAACGATCCGCTGCTGGAGAGCATCATCGCCCCGACCACCACGGCGATGGTCGACTTCGTCACCCGGGTGGTCGGCTGGAAGACCGACGCGCGCTACAACACGTTGAGCTACGAGGTGAACGGCCAGTGGGATCGCGACAGCGCCGCGCTGCGCGGGGGCGCCGTCGCCGACCTGCGGGAATCCGTCGCGGCCGACCCGAAGCTGCGCGTCATAATCGCGCACGGCTGGAACGATCTTTCCTGCCCGTTCATGGGCTCGGTCCTGACCGTCGACCAGATGCCGGTGATGGGCGATGCCTCACGTGTTTCGGTGCACGAGTATGCCGGCGGACACATGTTCTACAGCCGTCCGGCCAGCCAAATATCGCTGCGCAAGGACGTGCAGGCGATGTTCGCCAGGCACTAGTAGTATTCTGGAGGGATGGGATGTGGAAGCGGCGGTAGCAATTTCAACCAGATCAGTAACGCCATCCGGCCGGGTGCGCGCAAAGTATTCTGCGTGAAGTTCCAGAAGGACATGGAAGGGCTGGACGAGATTCCGTTCGAAGGGCATCCGCTAGGCCAAAAGATTTACGACAGCGTGTCCAAGGAAGCCTGGAAGATGTGGGTCGAGCATATGAAGATGCTCATGAACGAGTACCGCCTCAACCTCGGCACTCCGCAGGCCCAGGAATTCCTGCTCGAACAGATGGACAAGTATTTCTTTGGCGAGGGCGCGCAACTGCCGCCCGACTTCGTGCCGGCTAAGACGAAGGCCTGAAGGTTTCGAGCGCGGTCGCAATCTGGAACGTGAGTTCGGCATGCGACCGCCGTAACGCCTGCTCCACGTCCTCGGGCCGCTCCCCGCGTGCGAAGATGAACCCCAGATAGCTCGCTCCCTCAGGTAGCGGCACCAGCAACTGTCCCGCAACAGCAGTAATCTCGATGTCCTCAATTCCCGGAATCGCGAGAGCGCGTTCCATCCCATCGACCGACTGGAAGACCCCTCCCTTGGGAATCGGAATCATCATGACGCCCGATGCCTCGCCGTCGAGCGCCGCCATCCGGACATCCCCGCCGACCGCGTGCACCAGGATCATTTCTTCGAGGGGAATGCCGTCCGCCAGCCGGACCGCGCGCGCACACAATCCTCCGATCGGTCGGGCATGGACTTCGAGGATCCACGCGCCATCCGCGTTGTAGCGCAGTTCGGCGTGGACCGGGCCGTGGCGCAAGCCGATCGCTTCGGCGGCGCGCGCCGTGGTATCGATCAGCGCCTGCCGCACCTCCTCGGGTTCCCGCGACGGAGTGATGTAGAGCGTCTCCTCGAAGAACGGACCGTCCAGCGGGTCGGGCTTGTCGAAGATCGCGATGACTTGCAGTTTGCCTGCGGTGATCACTCCTTCGACGGCGAACTCGCGTCCCGGAATGTAGCTCTCGACCTGTAGCTCCCTCTCACCCATGCGCGCGATGCGGCGGAAGGCGGCGACGAATGCGGCGGGATCATCGGCGCGGATCACACCGCGGCTGGCCGAGAGTCCGAGCGGCTTGAGCACGCAAGGGTACGGCGCGCGCGCGGCGATCTCGGCGGGGTCGCTATCGAGCGCGGCGCGGAGGAAGGACGGCACGCGGAGTCCCGCGGCTTGGAATAGTTGGCGCGAGAGATTCTTATCGATGCAGGCGCGCGCCGCGGCGGGCGAATGGAAGGGGACGCCGAACATCGCCGCCGCCTCCGCCGCGAGCAGCGCAGGACGATCGCCGACCGCCGCGACTCCATCGACCTGAAGTCCTCGGAGCGTGTCGAGCGACTCGGCGATGCGGTCGAACTTGACGGCGATCGCACGATCTCCCCACGGGTCTTCCATGATGTGGCAGCGATCGGTGGCGAGCGTCACGTCGACACCCAAACGGCGGGCGGCGGCGGCGAAAACGCGGATCTGGTAGCCCGTCGTCGCGGCGAAAAGGAGGAGGTGTTTGGCCACTGCTCTGATTGTAGTCTCCCGGCTCCGTGGCTGGAGTCCAGCCAGGGTGATACGGGAAGTGTCTGAAAACAAGAGGGCGGCTCCGAAAATCGGTGGCTGGAGTCCGGTCACGCTTCGCACAGAACCCGCCCCCACGCTATCGTGGAGTATATGAAAGCTTTGGTCAAAAGCAAGAGCCAGCCCGGACTGTGGCTTGAGGACATCGCGGAGCCCACCATTGGCATCAATGATGTCCTGATCCGCGTTCTGCGGACTGGGATCTGCGGCACGGACGTGCATATCTATAAGTGGGACCAGTGGGCGCAGGAGACGATCCAGGTGCCGATGGCGATCGGGCATGAATTCGTCGGACGGATCGAGGCGGTCGGCTCGAACGTGGCGGATTTCTTCCCTGGCGATATCGTGAGCGGTGAAGGCCACGTGGTCTGCGGACGCTGCCGCAACTGTTTTGCCGGCCGGCGCCATATGTGCGCGCACACGATGGGCGTCGGGGTGAACCGGGCGGGCGCGTTCGCCGAGTATATTGCGCTGCCGATGACGAACATCTGGCGCCATCACGAGGGCATCGATCTGGACGTGGCGGCGATCTTCGATCCGTTCGGCAATGCGGTACACACGGCGCTATCTTTCCCGGTGCTGGGCGAGGACGTGCTGATCACGGGCGCGGGACCGATCGGAATCATGGCGGCGGCCGTGGCGCGGCACGCGGCGGCGCGGTATACGGTGATCACGGACCTGAATCCTTACAGGCTGGAACTGGCGAGCAAACTCGGAGTCACGCGCGCGGTCAACGTGAAAGAGCAGAAACTCGCCGACGTGCAAAAGGAACTCGGCATGACGGAAGGCTTCGACGTCGGCCTCGAAATGTCCGGCAACCCCGCGGGCTTTCGCGACATGCTGGCCAACATGAGTCACGGCGCGAAGATCGCGATGCTCGGCATTCCGAGCGGCGAGATGGCGATCGACTGGCGCACCGTGATTTTCAACATGCTCACCATCAAGGGCATCTACGGCCGCGAAATGTACGAGACCTGGTACAAGATGAGCGTCATGCTGCAGAGCGGGCTCGACATTTCGCCCGTGATCACACACCGGTTTCCTTACACGGAGTTCGAACAGGGCTTCGAGGTGATGAGTTCGGGCAATTCCGGCAAAGTGATTCTGAGCTGGGACTGAGGGTCGGGGCTACGCCGCGGATCTCCCTTCGAGCGATGGGAGTCGAGGAAGTCGAGGAATGCGCTGACTCCGGTGATCAGACCCGGTTTCCTTACACAGAGTTTCGAACAGGGCTTCGAGGTGAAGAGCTCGGGCAACTCCGGCAAAGTGATTCTGAGCTGGGACTGAAGGCCGGGGCTACGCCGCGGGATCTCCATTCAAACGACGGGAGTCGAGGAAGTCGAGGAATGCGCTGACTCCGGTGATCACACACCGGTTTCCTTACACGGAGTTCGAACAGGGCTTCGAGGTGATGAGCTCGGGCAACTCCGGCAAAGTGATTCTGAGCTGGGACTGAAGGCCGGGGCTACGCCGCGGATCTCCATTCAAACGACGGGAGTCGAGGAAGTCGAGGAATGCGCTTCCTACATCTGAAGCTTGCCTTGATAGGTGAGGTCCTTGACGCGGAATTCGGCTTCGCGCTCGGGGAAGTTGAGGCCGCCGAGATAGAGGCGGAAGAGCACCGTTTTGTCGGTCGATTTTGCGACGCGCGGGAAGATAAGACGCAGCACCGGGTCTGATGGTGTGGGCGGAAAGTGGCCCACCATCGGATAGCTCTTCTTGCCGACGATCATCACCGACTCCTCTTCCATTCGCTTGTTCTCGCGCGCGTCGCTGGTGCCCGCGAGAGTGGGATAAGTAATGCCGAGGACGAAGTTCTGATCGCGATGGTCGCGAAGATATTCCACGTAGTCCGGATCGGGCTCGGGGAGCGGGTGAGGATTGTGTTTGAGGCGCAGGCGGAGTTCGGCTTCGGCATGCTCGATGGGTGCGGCGGTGGCCAGAAAGATCACCGACCCTTGCGAGGCTTGCGCCCACGGACTATCGCTGCGGATCGCCTGAATTTCGACGTCGGACCACTGTTCGGGCGGCTTGGCTTCCCAGAAGGGTTGCGACAGGAAAAAGAGCAGGGGCAGGAGCGCGCGCATAATGATCAATATGACAGTAATTCGCGCCGGGAGCGAGGCGGATCTCGAAGAAGTCGACGTGATTCAACGCGTCTGCCCGGAGGCGGCGCAGTGGAAGGTTCGCGACTACCTCGAGCAGGATTTCCGCGTTGCGATTGTCGGAAATCGCGTCGCGGGATTCATCGTTCTGCGGAGCGTTGCGCCCGATGAACGTGAGCTTTTGAACCTCGCGGTGGCGCCCGGGAATCGCCGGAAAGGCGTAGCCGAAGCGCTGATAAATGCGGCTCTGGAGGGCTTCGCAGGGACGGTTTATCTGGAGGTCCGCGAGTCCAACGGAAATGCGATAAAGTTCTACAACCGTCATAATTTTCAAGAAGTTAGCAGACGTGCGAAGTACTACCAAAACCCTGCCGAATCGGCTATTGTCATGAAGTTTCATTCATGTTAAGGTGGCCTTAGACGGTGACCCCGTCTGCAAAAATGAACCGAGATTACCCACCGAGCCATTCCGAACCGACCGACTCGGCGTGGCAACCTCATCTGGGAGGAATTGCCCAATATGGAACGGATTGCTATTGAAGAGTTGAAAGCGCATCTGATGGCTACAAATGAGGAGTTTCGTCTCCTTGCCAGTCAGCACACGGAGTTCGCCCACAAGTTGGACGAGTTGGAAGCGCTTCCCCATCTGACGGACCAGGAACAGTTGGAGGAAACGCGACTGAAGAAAATTAAACTCCACTTAAAAGATCAGATGGAAGCGATCATGAGCCAGACCAGGTCTCCGCAGATCGCTTAACGTCAGGTGCGCGAAGTACCGCGGTAATCCTAATCGGCCCGGTCCCTGAAAAGGGGCCGGGCTTTTTGCTTTTTGACCACCATGAAACCCGAGGACGACGAACCAATCCGCGTTCCGATCGGCGATGTTTTCGATTTGCACAGCGTGTCGCCGCGCGACGTGAAGGCCGTGGTGGAAGAGTACCTCATTGAGGCGCACCGGATGGGATTTCGCGCGCTGCGGATTATCCACGGGCGTGGAATCGGCGTGCAGCGCGAGATGGTGAGAAGCGTTCTGGCGCGAACTGCGTTTGTTGTTTCCTTCCACGATGCGCCGGCGGAGGCCGGAGGCTGGGGCGCCACGTTGGTCACACTCTGCGATTGAAAGTACATTAGGCCCTCGAAGTTGTTTGTTTCCCAACCCAATCAGGACATAATAGGACAGTTCGGGGAGGCCGACACGATGCGGGGAAATGCACTGAAACGCTGGTTCGTGGTGGCGACGTTAGCGACAGGCGTGTCGTGGGCGGCGCCCACCATCAGCAGTTTGAATGCCTCGCAGATCAATAGCGCCCAACCTTCGCCCGCTGTCACTGGGATCACCAGCGGAACGCCGATCAACGCTTTCGATTTATACGTGAATGGTACGTTCAACGCGGACGTCAACAACACGATCACGTGGTTTGACGGTCAGACCACGACCACACTGGCTCCTGACTTTGCCAGCACGACGCAGTTGCGGTTTCCGATTCCCGCACCGCTGTTTTCCGCTGTCGTTTCGTTCCCGGTACCGATCACGATCACGGTGATCGAGAACGGCTCCGTGCCATCCAATCCCGCGACGTTTTTCGTCAATCCGCCACCGAGCCCCGTCAGCCTGTCTTTCGTGGGAACAGTCGGTCAGCCTTTCAGCTTGACAGTAATCACTGGAGGCACGCCGCCGTACAACATCGTGCCTGGAAGTCTGCCGCCGACTTTCAGCATGTCGGCCGGCCCTACGGGTGTTTTGCTGACGGGGCAACCGGCGACGCCGGGCGTATTTTCGATCTCACCCCAGGTGACGGATTTCTGGGGGAGTCAGACGTCGCCCGCTCTGACGCTGCAGATCGTGGCCAATGCCGTCTTGAATTCGCTGATACCGGTGAGCGCACCGGCCGGCTCACCGGATTTGACGCTGATCGTGAACGGCGCTAATTTCGTCGCCGCCCAGCCGGCGCAAGAGCTCGCGGGAAGCCAGGTGCTTTGGAAGTTCGGCTCGTCGACTACTCCGCTGCCCACCACCTTTATCAACGGCAATCAATTGCAGGCGGTGGTGAGTTCAGACATGCTGACCACGCCCGGACTGGCCAGTGTCGTTGTGGTGCAGCCAAACGATATCAATTCACCGCCGCTGACGTTCACGATTCTGGCGCCGGCGATCATCAGCCTTTCTCCGCCCAACATCGCGGCGGGTTCGCCCGGCTTCACGCTGGCGGTGAACGGCGCGAATTTCCTTTCCCAATCAAGCATCGTCTGGAACGGGACGCCCTTGACCACCACGTTTTCGAATAGCGGACTGCTAGCGGCGCAGGTGCCCGCAGGACTGCTGACGGCAGCGGGCGCGTTCCCGGTGCAGGTGCTCAACCCCGGGGGTGCCACTTCCAATGCCGTCAATTTCCTGGTGAATCCGACGATCACGGGACTGACTCCGCCCAGCGTCGGGGGCGGGTCCGCCACCTTCACCCTGACGGTAACCGGCACCCAGTTTATCCCGACCTCGATCGTGAGTTTCAACGGCTCGCCGCTGAACACCTCCTTCGTCAGCGCGAATGCGTTGACGGCGATTGTCCCATCGACTCAGCTCACGGTGGCCGGCCTCTTCCCGGTGACGGTGACGAACCCGGGCGGCGGAACTTCTGCGCCCGCCAACTTCGTAATCCTGCCGGCGATCACAACACTCACGCCTGCGAGCGCCGCCGCCGGATCGCCGCAATTCACGTTGACGGTGCGTGGCGCGACGTTCACAGTCAACTCGACGGTCAGCTTTAACGGCACGCCGTTGAACACCACGTTTTCCAACAGCGGACAACTTACGGCGATCGTGCCCGCGACGCTGTTGACCGCCGCGGGCGCATTCCCGGTGATCGTCACCACGCCGAATTTGGGAGCTTCCGCGCCGGTCAACTTCATCGTGAATCCGACGATCACCAACCTGTCGCCCTCCAGCGTGCCGGCCGGATCGGCCGCATTCACGCTCTCGGTGACGGGCGCGACGTTTGTGGCTCAATCGGTGGTCTCGTTAAACGGCGCGAATCTGCAGACCACATTTGTCAACACGGGCCTGGTGACGGCCCAGGTGCCGGCGAATCTGGTGACGACCGCGGGCACCTATCCGGTGGTCGTAACCAATCCGAACAACAATGCCTCGGCGCCGGTGAACTTCACGGTGAGTACATCGCTGTCGATCGCGACGACGTCGCTCGGCTTGGGCGCGGCGGGAGCGCAGTACTCGGCGACCGTAGTGGGAAGGGGCGGGACACCGCCGTACAACTGGAGCGCGACGGGACTGCCCGCGTCGCTGGCAATCAACGCCTCGACCGGCGTGATCTCGGGAGTCGCCTTGCAGGGCGGGACGTTCGGCGTCACGGTGTTCTTGAAAGACTCGGTGGGGGCCACGGCCAGCGCGCAATACTCGTTGTCCATCGGGCCGCCGCCGGTCTCGATTTCTACAGGCGGACTGCCGAACGGCACGGTGGGAGTGCCCTACGTCGGGATCATCGGCGCCAGCGGCGGAAACGGTCCGTATAACTTCTCCCTGAGCGGCGGCAAGCTGCCCAACGGGCTCTCGCTGAACGGCGGCGGCACGGTATCGGGCACGCCGCAAACTCCGGGCACCTTCAATTTTTCGGTGGGCGTGACGGATTCGAGCGGCGGCTCGGCCGGCCGGGATTACAGCGTCACGATCGCTCCGGCGCCACTGGTGGTTACGGGCGCACCGCCGACCGGAGGCGGCACATCCGGCGTGGCGCTGACGATCGTGTTTGGCGGCAGCGGCGGCGTAGGTCCGTATCGTTGCTCCGTGTCGGGCACGCTGCCTCCGGGCCTGACCTTCAGCAACTGCACGCTCTCCGGCACGCCGACGACGCCGGGCACATATACATTCCGCGTGACGATCACCGATAGCACGGGCGCGAGCACGACGAAGGACGTGACGATCACGATCGCGCCTCCGGGCCTGACGCTCTCGGGCACGCTGGCGAACGGGCAGGTGGGCGCGGCGTATTCCGGCCAGCTCATCGCATCGGGGGGAGTACCGCCGTACACGTACAGCGCGTCGGGACTGCCGGACGGATTAAGCGTGTCGTCCTCGGGCGCGATCACGGGCACGCCGACGACCGAGGGCCCATACTCGATCTCCGCATCGGTCAGCGATTCCACGGGCTCGAAGGCGAACGCCACGTTGCGCCTGACGATTGCGGCGGCGGACCTGGCGGTCACGACGGCGTCGCTGCCCGATGGCACGGTGAACAGCGCGTACTCGGCGAGCCTCGGCGCGTCGGGCGGCGTTAAACCGTACACGTGGTCGGCGAGCGGACTGCCGGACGGCTTGAGCATTACGGCGGCGGGGGCCGTCAGCGGGACGCCGACGGCGGCGGGCAAGTTCACCGTGAGTGTCACAGTGAAAGACGCGGCGGGCGCAAGCGCCGTGCAAAGGTTCAGCGTGACGATCGCGGCGCCGGCGATTACGATCACGTCGACGGCGCTGGCCGGCGGCACGGTCGGGGCGTCGTATTCGGCGACGTTGGGCGCGACCGGCGGAGTGGCTCCGTTCACCTGGAGCGCGAGTGGACTGCCGGCCGGCTTGACGATCTCGGCGGGCGGCACGATCTCCGGCACGCCGGCCGCGTTCGGCAGTTTCACGGTGACGGCAACGGTGAAGGATAGCCTGGGAACGAGCGTGAGCAAGACGTTCCCGCTGAGCGTCGCGCTGCCGCCGGCTCCGCCGCTGAATTTCAACGGCATCTCCAACACCTCGCCGCCGGTGCAGCAGCCGAATTTGCAGGTGTCTCTGGGGACGGTGTACCCGGTCGACGTGGTGGCGACTTTGACGCTGACGTTCGCGGCGGATAGCGGCCCGGACGATCCGACGATCCAGTTCTCGACGGGCGGCCGCACGGCCCGGATCACGATCCCGGCGGGCGCGACTCTCGGCGCCAATACGGTTGGAGTGCAGACCGGGAGCGTCGCGGGGTTGATCACGATCGCGGCGCAATTGCAGGCCGCCGGAACGGACGTGACGCCGGCTCCCGCGCCGCGATTCACGATCCGGATCGCGGCGTTGGCTCCAGTGCCGACGACGGTGACGGCGACGCGGAACAGCACGGGGTTCACGGTGACGGTGATCGGTTACGTCACCACGCGCGAGATCACGCAGGTGATCTTCACGTTCAATGCGGCTCCCGGTACGAATCTACAGACGACGAGCCTGACGATTCCGGTGGACACGTTGTTCAGTGCGTACTTCAGCGGATCGGGCGCGACCCCGTTCGGCGGGCAGTTCAGCTTCACGCAGCCGTTCACGGTGAATGGCGGCTCGAGCGCGATCGTGTCGGTGACGATCACGATGGTGAATAAGATTGGGCAGTCGACGGCGGTGACGGTGACCTTGAATTAGGGGCGCAAGCCCCAATCGGAGCCGCGACCGTTAGGGAGCGGTGGTCGCGTGACCACCGTCGCGGTAGGGATGGCCGTTACCAGCCACCCCCCGCACAGACCCGTACTTGCAGGAACTACTGCATACGGTTCTTACCTTGGATCTGACCCCTTGCGGCGTC